>CAZPPD010000102.1:0-11561 GCA_964588185.1 uncultured Alcaligenaceae bacterium
CGATCGCCTTAACTTCTACAACATGGACCGTGGGATAACCGTTGATCTTGCGACCACGGGATCCCAAACCGTAGCGAGCGGCGTCCTGCAACTGACCCTCAGCAACAGCACGGGAATTGAAAATGTTTCCGGTTCCCAGTTCGGCGACTACATCTACGGCAATAACCGTGACAACAACATCGCTGCCTATGATGGGGATGACTGGGTTTTCGGCTACAATGGAGAGGACTACCTGAACGGAATGGACGGCTCCGATCGACTATACGGCGGAAATAATAACGACACCTTAAGCGGTGGCAACCACGATGATTTCCTTTATGGCGAAGGGGGCTTGGATTACCTCTACGGTGGCGACGGCGTCGACTACTTGAATGGCGACTACCTCAACCACTACGTCAGCGACGGCTACAATGACCAGTTATACGGTTACACTGCCTACAGCAACACTGATGGAGATCGAGACATGTTTGTCCATCATCGCCGCTACGTGTATAACGGCTGGTATTACACCTCTGTCGATGCTGGTTGGGAAACACTGGCCGGCTTCAACAGCTCGGAAGACATCCGTCACTACTACTATAGCTGGAACTTTTAAACACCTTTAATCCCCACCTAAGCAGATTAAATTATGGCCCATTGGTTTTAACCAGTGGGCTTTTTTAATACGATGGGTCTATGGGTTCCTAATAGGATATAGGGGGCAGGGCCTGCGGTTGGAACGAAAGTGGCTCAAGTTCGAAGAAAGTTGTAAACACGAAACCATGCTCGAGTGGCTCCGATCAATCGGCGTCGAACCCACCAACCCCGAACAACTCCCCTCAAATCTGCCGCCACTTCCCGATATGCGAAAGATCATGTTGGATCAGGTACGTTGGTTCGTCAATTCCGCTCGCGACTTATCCGGACTTAAGCGGATCGCCCTTATAGGATCTTTGACTACGAAAAAGGAATTCCCAAGGGACATTGACTTGTTAGTCACAGTTTCCGACGATTGCAACCTAACCAAGATTGCAGAACTAGGCCGAAAATCAATGGGGCATATGGTTTCCCAACGAGCCAATGCTGAAGTTTTTCTCGCGAATACCCAGGCCAACTACCCCGGCCGAACTTGCCCTTGGAGAGATTGCCGACCGGGAATTCGGCAAAGTTGCTTGGCGTTACATTGTGGTACCCGCCAGTTTTTATACGACGATCTACAAAATCTACGCCTCAAGAAAAACCTCATTGATAACCCACCCGTCCTCTTGTGGCCTGAACCGAAAGCAAATCAAGAGGTCCCCAACGATGTTCACAAAGAACTTATCCAGCCTCTTGTGGCGGAAAGTAAGAAATAGAGATTAGGTAGCACGCTTTCGGGCAGACTCGATTGGACCTTTTGGCTCGAAGAACCTCAGTTCGAAAGAATGATTTTAAACTCGAAAAAATCATTTCTCGCTTCAATAGAGCCGAATGTGCATTAAGGGGAATACCGGAAAGCATGCCACCCAAGTTTTGTAATGACTTGAGATTCAGGACACTGAAATTTCTTCATAGATTTGGGAAGTTCAACAGGGTATTCTTATGGGTTTGAGTTTTTACGATGAAATCCCTTGGTTTTAGCTGGAGTGATAAACAGCAATGAAGCAAAATAAAAACCTTAGACCTGGCCAACTGGTTTTCTTATTGGCCTTAACCGCCATCATTCATCTCACCATTCAATCGCCGGCCTTTTCCCAAAACAAAAAGAAAGACCTCTCCGGCAGCCGGCCCAATATTATCTTGGTCATGACTGACGACCAAGGCATGGGTGACCTGAGTTGCATGGGGAACAAAGTTCTGAAAACACCGAACCTTGATCGCCTTTACGAGCAGAGTACTCGGTTTACCGACTTTCATGTCAGTCCGACCTGTGCTCCTACCCGTTCGGCTATCATGAGCGGTCGTCATGAGTTCCGGAACGGTGTCACTCATACCATTCTGGAACGAGAACGCATGGCATTATCTACCGTGACGATTGCTCAGGTTCTGCAGCAGGCAGGTTACCAAACCGGTATCTTCGGCAAGTGGCACTTAGGGGATGAAGAACCTTATCAGCCTCACAACCGCGGCTTTGATGAGGTGTTTATTCACGGTGCCGGCGGTATTGGCCAAAAGTACTCCTGCAGTTGTGCAGATGCTCCGCCAAATAGTAAGAACCGCTATTTTGATCCAGTCATTCGACACAACCGCAAGTTTGTAAAGACCAAGGGATTTTGTACGGATGTGTTTTTCCGGCAAGCTCTAGGGTGGATTAAGGGACAGAAGAACAAGAAAGATCCTTTCTTCGCCTATATCACTCCGAATGCACCGCATGGACCTATGATCGCTCCGCAGAAATACAAAAAGAGATTTCTCGATATGGGCTTTAATGAAAAAGTTGCCGGCCGGTATGGGATGATCGAGAACATCGACGACAACATGGGTTTGTTAATGAAGAATCTGGCAGATTGGGGGTTGGAGGAAAACACACTACTCATATTCATGACCGACAACGGCCAAGCAGGAGGTCGTTTTACCAATCGGAATGGTAGGCGTATCACCCTTTTCTTTGCCGGTTTACGAGGTGGCAAAGGGACTGTGTATGAAGGTGGAACTCATGTTCCGGCCTTTTGGCGTTGGAAAGGTGTCTTGCCGGAAGGAAGAGACATCAATGCACTGGCTGCACACATTGATCTCTTTCCAACTTTTGTTGAACTGGCAAAAGTCAAGATTCCACCTAACACTCAGAAACGTGACGGGCGAAGTCTTGTTCCGCTACTGGAAAATGCAGACGCAAAGTGGCAGGACCGGTACCTGGTATTCCATCGAGGCCGCTGGGCAAAAGGGTCCAACCCGGATAAATCCCAGTACAAGAATTTTGCAATTCGCAGCTCCCGTTTTCGGCTCATCAATGGCAAAGAACTCTACGACATTTCCAAAGATCCTGGGGAAAGTAAAAACGTGATCGAACAACATCCGGAAGTAGCAAAGAATATGCTGGCTTTCTATGATTTTTGGTGGAAGGAAACCCGGCCGTTGCTGGTCAATGAGAAGGTCCCGAACTCCAAGGTACAACCATACTTTGCTCTCTATGAAAAACAACGTGCTGCAGGTGGAATACCTACTTGGGAAGCTCCTGAAGTTGAGTAGTAGACTTAAGAAAATGGTACTCAGAGTTTCAGATCCTTATTCACCGGATCGCTCTGAGTACCTTGCTTAGAGAGCAGATCATCACCTGCTATTGTGGAGGAGGTCCCTGATACTGGGCATCACCAAACCCTAGCATTGGAAAGAAAATGAATGGGAGGAACACCAAACCTATGGCAAATCCAGCTCCTTTGTTAAAGCTCTTTGCAAGGTCAATGTAAACTAAGATGAGCATGATAATATTTACGATTGGGCACAACAAAATGATAATAATCCACCAAACTGGTTTGCCCGCAATGTCTAATAGGACGACAACGTTAGCAATTGGAATTATCGCCAACCAACCTGGCTTTCCAGCTTTTGCGAACACAGCCCACATCCCGGCAATCGCCAAAACAATGACGCCGATGTAAATGATCATCAACACAGCCATTGCAGCACCACCACCACCGCCACCTCTTCCTTGAGCAAACAAGATGGCAAGATTTTCCATAGCAGTTTCTCCTAAAAATGTTTCACTCAAAATGCTTAATTAAGAAAATGTTTTCCTGAAACGATTCACTTGATTTTGTGGCCATGTCTCCACCTTAGAATACCTGAACGTTTGGTAGTCTATCCTTGGACACGCCACTGTCAAGAAAATTTCTTATGTTTAAAAAACATTCCGGAAATTTTTCAAAGCCCACCGGGAAATGAGTGACCATTTCCAGAGGTAAAAGAATAGTTTAAGTATCCAATTAGGATGTAGTGATAGGGAATTGGGGATAATTGAGAGATAGTTATAGTTTGAAGATCAATAAATAGGTGTGGCTGAAAATGGGTCAGGTAAGGGTCAGATACCTTTTGTACTAAGAACACGAAGGGCAGTTCGGCATAAAGTACCTGCCCTTAACTCTATTAGTATTGCCTTGGGACAAAAATTAGACCTATCCTTCGAAGAGATTCGCTTCGACTATATTTTCCGCAAAGCCTTGATAGGCACCGCCAATCTGTTTCGCCATGGAATCGGGGAAGAGATGGAAATCTCCCGCTTTCAAAGCATCAATGATCCCATTGGAAACGAGTGAAGGCGGTTCAGCAACATCCATGAGTCCTGCTGCATTACCCATATCCGTGGCAATAGGTCCGGGATGAACACTCAGAACCGCTGTGCCCTGTTCCTCGAGTTGCTCTCGCAAAGCTTGGGTGATTGAGTAGGCTGCTGCTTTCGAGGCTGAGTAGGTAGCAAAGTCTGGAAAGCATTTCATGGAGACTATTGAGTTGAGCTGGACAAAGGCCCCTCCGCCATTCGCTTTTAGGACGGGAGCAAAGGCACGAACTATGTGAAGCAGACCGAATAGATTGATTTTCAACTCGGATTCAAGGGAGCTAAGGGCGTCTTTAGAGAGAACGCTCGCAGTTTTTAGGACACCCGCGTTGTTTACCACCACTTGCACATCACTGGCTTTCTGAGCAGCCGTGGCAATGATTTGAGGATCCCCAAGGTCAATATGGATAGGGACCACCTTTTCCCCATGTTGTTCCACCAGTGGAGTGGCAGTATCGAGGTTTCGCACGGCTGCATATACTTTGGCAACACCATAATCCACGAAGGAATCCACGATGGCTTTACCGATTCCCCGGTTCGCTCCGGTGATCAAAGCGATTTTTCCTTTGATGTCGTATGCCATTTTTTCTCCTTGGTTAAATTGATTCCATTTGAATGTACCTCTTTTATTCTACCTGCCTTGTCTAGGGGCTATGGATTCAATCAAAAGAAAGTTGCACCAAGGTATTGCATTTAGCATGACTTCTTTTTCTCTATCCCTATTATTTCACCCGGCGAAATCGGTGTACGGCTTTTCCATTAAAAACTCTCCGGGGACCATTCTTTTCGAAATAGTTGGCAAGCAATCGTGGCGGAACCTGGAAAAAACCGTTGACGGGTTTAATCTTCTTGGCTTTCATTAGATCCCGAATAGCATTCGGATCCCCAGCATCAATGGTTAACTTGTCTTCCTCGATAACATAGTGAAAAATAAAATAGCGTTTGTTGTTCCCCTTCATATAATTTTTGAATGAACCTTCCGGGCCAAAATTTGCGTACTTCAATTTCCCCTGATCGACAAAAGCAGTTAGTTAGTTGTATTTGCCGATTACTGTCCGGAAAAACCACATAGTTTTTGCAGGATCCTCATCCATCTTAGAGTACATTAATCCCTTGGGTCTGCCCTTTCCCTCAGCAGGTTGAATTTTCCAGATCTTCCCATGGTCCGTTTTCCACCTACCAAAAAGCCGCTGGTCCGGTTTAGCTTCACCAGGGTCGGAAAGTGGCTGGGAAACCGGGACACATCCGGGAAGGAAACCTACGGCAAGTGCTAGAGTTGTTAGCCGCCTAACATGGAGATGATGAATCATGACGGACTCCTAAGTTACCACCACTCAGAACTAGAACTAAAAACCTTTCTCTGGTAAATCCGCTTTCTTCGGGGATCGCCTCATTCGATACCAGAATTCTTGTCCGTTGGCCCAAGCGACATAAGCCCCACCCAATAGGAATACCACCGGTACCAAAAGCACAAGATAATGAAACCAACCTGCTCCTTTTTCCAGAACACAATTTTGTGGATTAGAGGGATCATAATACACGGGATGGTGTGTCCCCTCGGAATATTTTTGAGCTAGCTGCGAGGCCGTTGCTTGACTGCGGCTGTCAGAAGCAGCAAGGGCAATTCGACTGCCTTGGTATTTTTTCCCATTTACTTCAAAGGTGTAGGCAACCTCCGGGGCATAGGCGGTGTCGCCGCCAAGTTTCTTTTTGATCACTTTGGATTCAGTTATAGTCGCCTCTGCTTCAGCCCAGTCATCGCTTTTTCTGGCCTTGTGAAATTTATCAATGAGGCCCATCGCCAAAGCAGGTGAGCCGGCAACCAGAGCAATCCCAAATAACACTTTGACGATTAACAAAAAATTCGAATGGTTCGGATTTGGCAAGAATCCTTCTAGGATGTTCATGGAATTCCCTCGATATCGTTGGTGAGAGATTGGTCACTACTTTGATTCGAACTCGGCTTTTATTTCCTCCAGTTGGTGCAAGTGGCGACGGGCATGCTGTACCAGGAAGTACAACCATTGGTAGAGGTCGATCTTTCCGAAGTCCTGAACACTCATTTTTATCCTGCATAGTGCACCCATGCCGTTAGCCATTTGTTTAAGTAGTTGTTGGCATTCCTCATGTTGTTTGTGAAGGGTACTACGCACCTCTTGGTTAGTAGGCACACCTGTTGGCTCCATATGTTCCGGGCGAACCCAGTCAAAGCTGCCGCGTTCGCCAATGACTTCTAAACAGTCCAGATCACTCTCTTCATCAACCACCTGGTTCCCTCGTTGTTCCCGTTGTTCTGCAACTTGAACCCATTTACGAAGAGTGAGTAGGAGGTAATAATTGGTAAGGGTGACGTGTTCTAAAACCTGATCAATAGACCAACCTCCTGAAGTTGGTTTGAATTGTCTCAGAGTCTCATCTCGGTCAAACCAGTCGTCCAGTCGGGCAAAGGTGGTATTGAGGGCATCTCGAATTGTGCACTCAGTTTGTTTGTGAGACATAGTCTCCAAATCCGTCATAAAAAGCCTTGGCCTCATTAAAGATAGACCTGCCCGAACGCTGCTATTTCCTCCTCTTTTAAAAAAGGAGAAAAGGTACCTGCCGCGGCAACCGCTTTTGCCGCCGAGGTATTCAAGAACTTGGGCGATGGTTGAATACCGACTCGGCCTAAATCCAAGCGGTCGGCATCCCAGCAGGTTCCAATAGTTGGATCTTCGGTAAAATGCTCATCCGTGTGCCAAGTGCAGGCGTAATAAAGCTTCTCAAAATCAGCATCCGATAATTCGAACAAGGTTCCACGGAGTTCCTCCGCATAATCCGCACCTCGTTGTCCGTGCCCATGATCTGTCCCATCGCTTATCCGCATTGAATCATGAAACCAAGCAAACAATCGGACAATAATTGGATCTGCTCCCGAGCGACTTGCCAACCAAAGGCCATTGCGCTCAACTCGCCGCCAATGGGTAGGACCATGCACAGAATTTGCATCTCCCGAAAAACTTAGGGTCACTACTTGTTCAAGTTTGTTTAAATCCCATTTCATAATCTTGTTTGCTTGCCGGGTCGGGTAGTAAAGTTATCCTTAAAGGTTATAAGAATGGAAATTGGAATCCCAGGGATCTCGGAAGAACTTTCAAATACACATATTGGTATTTTATTACCAAGGAGAAAGGTTTGGGACCAGTAAAACAGGAGTCGATCTACCAAAAATCTCCATCAGAAACATTTACGGATGTTCGGGCGATAATATCCGCCATCGGCAGACTGAATAAAAAGACCGGTCCCAACCAAAACTTTGTTGTCGGTTACGGGACATACGGATCTCAAAAAGTTCGCTTAAGCATCAAGATTGAACCAAATGCATCGGGTTCATTACTGTCGATAAAAGCTTGGGGGGATGATATTTGGGGCCATGGAGCCAAAAAGGTAATCGAACAATTTGAATCCTATCTTCAGACTACCGCTGCCGGAGGCCCGCTTACCATTCAACGGAATGCTATCCCCGGACAGGGAGAAGTGAATTATGGCAGATTCCTACTCGCCCTTTTCGCTCGACTTCTGGTCATCGCAGGTGCCGCCGGGGGCGCAGGCCTGATTGGAATTGAAATTGAAAGCGGTGAACCAAGGTGGTACATGATTGCACTCGGTGTAGTAATTGCTCTCACTGTATTGGCCATCAACATTTGGGTCATTCGATTTCTAAGGAGAGAAAGGCCTCGGACTCTTGAGGACTTAGCCGTTGAAGAGTGGAACCGAAGTCATGCAGGGGGAGGATAATAAGCCACATAGGATAAGAGGATCAGGTTAGGCCCATGAAACCAAGAACGAGAAATTTTTTACTGATTGGAGCATCAATATTAATGATCGGGGGGTTGGTCAGTTGGTAGTAACCCAATCAACTACGATCATCTCGAAATACCCCAAATGATGGATTACCACTGAGACTCACTTCGCCCAGTCCGGCAGATCTCCTGTGATTCCAAAGATGGGAAAGGCAATCAAGTAGAGAATAATTGTCAGTAACAGCACACTCATCAGGTTCAGCCAAAAACCACAGCGAGCCATCTGCGGAATGGTGACCTGCTCGCTACCGAAGATGACGGCGTTAGTCCCGGTACCGGATGGCAACATAAAAGCAAAGGAGCAGGCAAATGTTGCAGGGATCATCAGGACCAGTGGGTTGCTGCCGCTTGCTACGGACATGGCACCTAGCACTGGAAGAAATATGTTGGCGGTTGCGGTATTGGAGTTGATTTCCGTTAGAAAAGTCATGGAGCCGATTACCACCAGAAAAACCACAAACAGAGGCAGGTCAGCCAGGAATTGCATTTCCTGTCCAAGCCATTCCACTAATCCGGTCTTGGCAAACCCTGCAGCTAAGGCGTAGCCGCCTCCTACTATCATGACCACTCCCCAGGGAATGTGTTCTGCGGCTTTCCAAGTGAGTAGACGGTTTTTGCTGGTCCAACCTTCTGCGGGGAGGAGGAATAACAGTAAGCAGGTAAAGACGGCAACTGTCGAGTCGTGAACATACTCATCAACTCCTAACAAAGTCCCCCATCCCGGCAGGTACACATCTCCAAAAACAAAATCGCGGCGGAATATCCAACCGAATGCGGTTAGCATAAAGATGAATAAGACTCTCTTTTCTGCCGGTTTCATCTTTCCCATCGCTTTCAACTCTTGGTCCACAATCTCATTTCCCCCATGGAATGTTCCACTAAGCTGAAAATACCAAACCAAATACATCCAAATGAGGGGAATGAAGATGATAACCAACGGCACGCCTACCATCATCCACTGGAAGAACGAAATTTTTGGTGCCTGGGGATAGAGCGTTTCAAACATCCCGATAAAAACCATATTGGGCGGTGTTCCGATGAGCGTGCCGGTACCACCAATGCTTGCGGCGTAGGCAATAGACAACATGAGGGCAACAGCAAAATGAGGTTGGTGACTGGAGGTTTCTTTCTCCTCCTGGATAATGGCCATCGCTATGGACAACATCATCAATGCCACTGCCACATTGGCAATCCACATGGACAAAAGAGCGGTGGCAACCATAAAGCTTAAAATGATTTTCCGGCGGCTGCTGCCAATGGTTTTCATTATGGTTAGGGCAATCCGTTTGTGGAGGTGGTGGAGTTCAATAGCCTTGGAGAGAATAAAGCCCGCCAATAGCATTAGGACATAGTTGTGCCCGTAGTTCTCGCAAGTTTCCCCGGCTGTAAGAATTCCCAGCAAAGGAAAAATGGCAATCGGTACCAAGCCGGTGGCGGCGATGGGAATGGCTTCAGTCACCCACCATACCGTCATTAGTACTGCGACTGCGGCTACCTTAATTGCCTGGTAGGATAATCCGTTTGTAGGCGGGATCAGCAATATCAAGAGGAATGCCAGAATTCCCGTGAAGAGGCCGATTTGTTTCATTCGTTTTCGGTTCTTTCCATGTGACCAGACAAAGGGTCTGAACAACGAATAAATGGTTATGCTTCAGGCACCCCATTATCCTTCAAAACCAAACCTTCTACCAAGAATATTTCTCCCAAAAACCTTTCTCCTGTGGTAATTGTGCAGAAATTAACACGAAGACAAAATTCATACTTATTTGATTGGAATAATTCTTTTCTATTTGGCTCTTTAGTGAAAAGATCGCAAATCCCTTTCCAATGGAGGTATCCCATGTCCTGTCGTTTTGCATTCTCCTTCTTGCTTCCCACGGGATTCTTGGCATTCCTGCTCACTATGCCCCCTGCCCCGGCATGTTGCCCTGCCCCTAAAAGTGGCAAGCCGGTGGTCAATGCGGACCAGACGGTTATCATTCTTTGGGATGCTAAGAAAAAGCAGCAACATTTTATTCGCAAGGCTTCGTTCAAAAGTGAATCGGAGGATTTTGGCTTCCTCATTCCTTCGCCCAGTCTTCCGGAACTTTCGGAATCCGGTAACCATGCATTTCCTTACCTTAAAGACCTTACTAAACCAAAAGTCATGACAATGGAACGGCCGGCTAGCGGATTTTCGTGCGGGTGCTCGAGCAAGAAAGTTACGAAAGATAAAAGTTGGAACGAAGTCAAAGTCGAACTGGAAAAAGAAGTAGCCGGTTTTCAGGCTGCCGTTCTCAAGGCAACCTCGGCCAAGGCATTGGTCGGTTGGCTTAAAGACAATGGGTATGCCTACTCTCCGGAAATCCAAGCCTGGGCAAAACCCTATATCGATCAAAATTGGCGAATCACTGCCCTGAAGATTGCCCAGAAAAATGACAAGGAAAAAGAGGACAACACCGTGGTGGCGAAAGCGTTACGTATGAGCTTTCAGACGGACCGGCCACTCTTTCCGTATCGAGAACCTGCCTATGACAACAACGCCAAGAAACTGGTGCAGAATTCCCGGCTCTTACGTATTTATTTCATTGCCGACGCTCGCTACAAAGGAGAAATGACTAAGAACCATCCCTGGTCGGGGAAAATTGCCTGGGCCAATCAGTTGACTATGGAAAATCGTCGGGAGATCCTCAAGCGGCTAAACCTTCCCGAAAATACCGGGCCCAAGCAGTGGTGGCTGACGGAGTTTGAGGATGATTGGCCCTATGAGGTTGCTCCGAGTGATGTTTATTTCTCAAAGGATCAAGACCAGAACGTGATCGAACGGGATCCTATCATCCAATACACCATGTCCAAGTGGCCCGATGATTTAATGGTCTATGCTTTTCCGGTTGCTATTATTGTTCCCCTATTGGTACGTCGAGGCAGACGAAATAAGAAGTGACCTTGGGATCTAAGGAAACATGCTCACCTAAGGGTGAGCATGCCACCCGTTTTTCTTCCACCAGCAATTAGCCCGCATCTTTTTGCAGTTAACATTCCGCCTGAACGCGGTCGGCAACCCAAGTTCCGGCACTTTCCAAGATCAAGTCCGGGTCCTTGAATTGTTGGCGAAGAATCCGGGTATAGAGGGCACCTTCGGCTGCACGGTCTATTGGTTTATCCCCACCTATGATTTTTACCAAGGCTTTATCCAGGACTTTGACCGTGCCCGTACCTTCGTCAAACTGGGCTTTCTTTCGCCATACCAGGTCATGCGGAAGTAAGTCCTCACATGCTTTCCGCAGAATCCACTTCTCCGTCGTAATCCCGTTGCCTTCTCCGTTTTCTTCCGTGACTCTCAGTTTTAACGATGCCGGGATCGACTGCGCGAAATCAATGAGGTCTCGATCCAGAAACGGGGTTCTGGCTTCCAGCCCCTGAGACATAGTGATCCGGTCCACTCGTTGTAGGTTGATATTATGCATGGCTTGCAGGGACCTGGTGATCTCATCCGCTAGTTGCCGAGGTGC
>CAZPPD010000103.1:0-11557 GCA_964588185.1 uncultured Alcaligenaceae bacterium
ACCGGGAAGAATTGGAAGAGAAGGCATTTCTGTTTGATCTGGAACCCGGAAGGGGACTGCATTTTCCGGTGACCTTTCCGCATTGGGTTAAGAATGGAGATTCTGTTTCCGTTTCTTTTAGTATCACTTTCCGCACCCCTGACCTCGATCGCCGGCATGGGATTCACAAGTGCAATTCTTGGCTCCGAGAACGTGGATTTACCCCCACCCCGTTGGGGACCTCCGGTTGGCGGGATAATATTAAGTTTTTCGCCTTTCGCTTGGGCCGCAGGTTAAATGGTTGGTTTGGGAAGAAACAATAATGAGTACCGCCTCTTTGGAAGCCCCTCTTAAGACGGATCTCCACGTTAAAATCATTTCCAACTTCGATGAGCTATGCCATTGGCAAACAGCTTGGGAAGACCTAATCAAGCAAAGCAGTTCGAATGAACCGATGCTATCCCCGAGGTGGCTGCTTCCTTGGTGGAAGATTTATGGACAAGGGCGACACCTCCGGGTCGGGATAGTCTTTGAATCCGAGCAAGTCATTGGCTTAATCCCGCTTCAGCTACGCTGCTTTTGGTATCGTCCGGGGATTCCTTTTCGGCGTTTAGAGTTTCTAGGAGCAGATGTGGACGAAGAAGATGGAGTTTGTTCCGAATACCTGAATTTGATTGCGGCAGAAAGAAAAGAAAATAAAGTCCTCCACGCTGTTAAACAGCAACTGGTTGCCGGGAAATTTGGAGCTTGGGACGAATTGGTTTTGGCGGCTATGGATGGCGAACATCCTTTGGTTTCCCAAATAACAAAAGCATTCACACTTTTAGGTTTTTCCTGCCATTTGAAAACCACTACTCAAGCATCCTATGTACCTTTGCCGAATTCTTGGGACGAATACCTGAAGCAGCTAGGAAAGAACCGGCGTTATGTAACCAAGAGTCTCCGGGATTTTGAAGAATGGACGAAAGGCAAAGCGGTTTTTCACAAAGCCCGGAATGAGCAGGAACTGGAGGCGGGAAAAAATGCTTTGCATGCCCTCCATGCCCAACGTAGGCAACCGGCCGAACAACAAGGGGTATTTTCTTACCCCAGATTTGTAGATTTTCATAATGAGGTCATGAACTCATTCCGGGCAGTGGATGGACTAGATTTGCATTGGCTAACTTTCAACGGTCGGCCTTTAGCTGCCTTGTATAGCCTTCGTTGGAATAACAAAATCTATTTCTACCAATCGGGCCGAGTTATGGATGTTCCCAACAATATTCGGTTGGGAATTGTTCTGCATGCCTATTGCCTTCGCCAAGCCATCGGAGAAGGGTGCCGGGAATATGATTTTTTGGGCGGGGTTGCTCAATACAAACAGAAGTTGTCCTTAGCAACACGGCCCCTGGTAGAATTTCGCGTCGTAAAACCACTTCTGAAAGAACGTCTCCGATTTTTCTCCGACCGAGGAATTCGCCTCGCCCGCCACATCAAAAATTGGTTTCGCAGCAAGGCAAAAAAGTCCTAATCCTATCGGTTCTTGCTTGCGTAGCTGTGGCTGGTAGGGGATGATGTCCCCAGAAAGGGGGGACGACGGGCAACGGGTGCCGGTCGTCGGCTTCTTGTTTTGCAACAGGAGACGCTACTATGAAGAGATCTTTTGCCGCTTTAGTGCTCATCGGGTTCGCCCTGATGGTGGGAACCACCACGGTTCAATCAGGAGAGAAATTCAAACTGGAAGAAGGCTTTGTTCGTTTGGATAACGGCAAGGACTTGTCCGGTTGGACGGGGAAAAAGGAAGGCTGGAGTGTGCAGGATGGCGCTATTCATTTGGATTCCAAAAAAGCCCGCGGTCATATCTTTTCCGAGAAGAAACACAGCAAGAATTGTGTTATTCGCATGCAATTTCGAGCTGCGAAACGAGCCGATTCCGGTGTTTACATCTACGGTAAGCAACTTCAGGTTCGGGATTATCCGACGGCAGGTCCAAGGCAATATGCCAAAGCTGCCAAACCCGCTGGGGAATGGAATGAACTCGAATTCGACATCAAAGACGGAGTTGCGAAAGTCACTCTGAACGGACAAGTAATCGAGAAATCCTGGAGGATCGGTAATTCCGCCAAGGGAATCGGCCTGCAGCGAGAGCGAGGCGATTTTGATTTCCGCTATATCCGAGTGATGGAACGATAACTTCTTGGTCTCGAGTAGCTGGATTCGCAAGAATTCAGCCGATTTCCTTGTGAATCCAGCTACCGGTTACTCTTTTTCATGGTCCGGATATACATCGGGCAACGGATTCTGCTTCACTACCTCTTCGTTCACTTCTTCCTCTTCTTCTTTTTCCAGATTGGTTTTGTTGCCCTTGCGAAGCAACTCCAAATCGTTTGAGTCAATTTGCTGGGTACGTTCATCGGGAAGAACGGGAGATAACAACTTGGCTCCAAACAGAACCCGGAATTTAAGACTGGCGATGCTGATTTGGTCGTTGGGCAACAGAGCGGCCCGGCGGATGCGCTGGCCGTTCACCCGGGTTCCGTTGGTACTCCCTAGATCGCGGAGTAACAATAACCCATCGGTTCGGACAATGACACAATGCATTTTGGACACGCTTTTGTGGTCCAACTTCAGATCGCAGATTTCGCCGCGACCCACCAAGGTCATGTCCTTGCTGATTTCTAAGGGAGCCCCGTTATCCAGCGGTACCAGTTGAGCCCGCATCACAATGATTCCTATTGGGAAAGAATTTCAGGTATCTTAAGTATATATTCTTCATAATTCCTTCGCAGGATTACTATGATATTCAATCTTCTTTTGCCGAGGAGTTCTATCATTTTTCCCGGCTTTTTTGTTTGTCCGACCCTTTTTCGGCTCCTCTAGTGATATCATTGGCTTCTTTTGAATTATGCGGGAGAGCCAATTCCCGCCGCCTCCAAAGAACTACCTTCAGGGGTGGGCGATCATGTTCATCCTCGATGTCGCCAATAATTTCTTCCAAAACATCTTCCAGAGTGATCAAGCCAAGGATTTTATCGTCTTCATCCCGCACCAGAGCCATGGGTCGATGAGCTTTGCGAAACAACCGTAAAGCGTTGGCTAGACCTTCGTCCGGCTTCAGGAACAACGGCGGATAGATGGCATCTTCCAGAACCACTAATCCTCGCAGGCTGAAGAGAAAGAATAAATCCTTGGTGTTGACAATGCCGACGATATTGTCCAGCTCATCTTCATAAACCGGCATGCGCGTATGAGCACCACTGCGAACTTTTTCCAGGACCTCATCGCTTGGGGTTTTCAGTTCCAAGGCCATCATCCGATCTGCCGGAACCATGCGATCCGCGACCGTCTTGTTGGAAAGGGAGAACACATTCTGCACTAAACCGGCTCGTTCCGGGTCCAGAATTCCGGCTTCTTCGGTATCTTCGATCAATAGGGCTAACTCTTCTATGGAGTGCAGGTTGGTTTCGCCAACCGGTGCTTTGTTCCCCAGCATCCGCAGAAAAGCGGTTCCGGTTCCATTCATTAGCAAGATTAAAGGACGGGAAATTAAGGTGAACAATACCAATGGCGGGGCGATCCATAAGGAGGTTTGATCCGGAGATTGTAACGCCAGGGTTTTTGGGATTAATTCGCCAAACACCACATGCATGAAGGTGATAAGAGTAAATGCGATAGTCCCGGCAACCGTGTGCGAAGCCAAAAAGGAATAGGGAGCAGGTAAGTCGGAAAATGCGGGGCGAATGATATGTTCCAACGCGGTTTCCCCAAGCCAACCCAAGGCAAGGCTGGCCAAAGTTATTCCGAGTTGAGTTGCGGCAATATAACGGTCCAGGTTGGAAATGGCGAGTTCAACGGCACTTGCCCCGCGGACTCCCTGGCTGATTAACTCTTCAACGCGTGTCTTGCGGACCGCCACTAAGGAAAATTCTGCTGCAACAAAGAAGCCGTTTAAAGCGACCAAGGCAGGAATACTGATTAGCCCGAATAATGTCCACCACCACCACGAAGTTGTTGTTTGGACTTCTACCGTTGCCAGCAAAAGCTGCACGTGTATGTGCCTCCTTGATAAACTTAATTTACTGTTTTAGGATATTTCACAATCCTTCTCGAGCCAAGGTGACCTGCGCCTGAATTCCGGCGAATCCAGCTACCTTAGAGCAGAATATTTATTGCAGAGTGATTTAATGGTTTCTGACAACCCGCAATATGCAATCAATGCCCGGTCTATTTTTAGTCCCGCCACAGGCTTTATCAAACGAGGCGGCTTTGATTGGACTTGTAATCCCTACTTGGGATGTACGTTTGGCTGTGTCTATTGTTACGCCATGTTTCTGCCGCAGAACCGGCGACCGAAAGAAGATTGGGGAAAGTGGTTTCAAGCCAAGATGAATGCCCAGGAATTGGCCGGCAAACAGGCTCCCAAACTTTCCGGCCAAGCCCTTTACTTGTCCAGTGTAACAGATCCGTACTTGCCGATTGAAAAATCTTTGGGCTTGACCCGGGGAATTTTGGAAGTCCTTGTTCCTTACCAACCTCGTTTGCTGGTGCAGACCAGAGGTCACTTGGTAGTTCGAGACATCGAGGTTCTGCTGCAGTTTTCTTCGGTTCGGGTAAACATCTCCATTCCCACTGACAGCGAACAAGTCCGCCAAGCGTTTGAACCCAAGGCTCCGCCGCTGGAAAAACGATGGCAAGCCGCGAGAGCCTTGCAAGCGAGCGGTGTCCCGGTGGGAATTTGTGTGACTCCGATGCTTCCCTTGGATGATCCCGATTCTTTCTCGGAGCGGCTGATGGACCTAAACCCCAATGTCCTGGTGACTCAGGATTTTCATGATAGCTGCGGTGGATTTGGGGCAAACACCGCCGAGGCCGCCAGAGAATTGGCTGCGGCAAGGAATTGGACCTCGGAGACGTATCTGGACTGCCGAAGGAAACTAACCAATCGAAGGAAAGTGTACGAAGGGGAGTGCGGTTTTTTCCCACCTGAAGCCAAGTAATCGGCAGGTCAATTATTTGGAATGAAAGATATTAAACGAGGATTTGCCGGAAAAGAGTTGCTCATTCCGATTTACCAAACTCGTTGACGATGGATGCCAATTCTTGTCACTCACCGACTGAACGTTGACTTCCAAGGCCAATCAAAGCCAATGTCATTTATTGGCCTTGGTTGGCACTGATCCCGCCGTCAACTTACGGCTTTTTAACGGTGCCCCAACACCGGACCGGACCATTTGGAACTGTCTGCCGGGGCGAGGTCACCTCTTGGTTCCCTACTTCACGGTTGCCGTTCCTGCATCGGACTGTGGGTGTCAGTGTTACTGATGTGGTGCAATGAGGTGCATGGGCTTGCGTCAAGCAGCAAGGGTATTCCCATTGTGCTGGGAACCGGTCAGGATGTGGATGAGGTCAGTCTGACTTTGAATTGGGATCCGGAAGAGGAGTGCGGTTTATTTTCTACCTACAGGCAAATAGTCCGGAGCTACTATTCCGGGCGAGGATTAAGGATCTTGGAACGTTTGAGGGAAAAAAGCGTTTGCAATTCCCGCAGGTTCGCACCGTAACTAATGAGCGGATCGGTTTTTTCCTGAATTTCATTTTTGCTCAGTTGTTCGATCTTTTCCCGGATCTCACTCATTTCTATTTCGGAAAAGGATCGTTCTCCAAATCCAATCTCGAGAGTTCCTTTGATGAACCGGGTTTTTTTTCCGGGCTCGGCATTAACTCTTTCGCCCGCTTCCATCTCCCAATTCACATTGTCATAGAATTCCGGAGCTTGGTTTAAACCGGGCGGCGGGAGTTGTTCCATGATCCTGCCGAAGTATCCACAATAAGCATTGTGTTCGCCGATCCAACCGAATAACCGCTGTTTTGCGGTTTTGGTGCGGGTTTCCACGCCCTTTAAGTAGATTAAGGAATTGTCGTTTCCTGAGGCAAACAAACAATCCTTAGCATCCACTTCCGTCCGATATAATCCTTTCCCTTTCAGATTGTCCTCCAAGTCCATCAAGTATCCGGACAAAAGGGTGGTAAGGCGGTTCAAGATCAGAACCGTTTTCACCTTACTTTCCTGGGAAACGGGGATGTTGCCGGTGAGTTTCAAGAAAGAACCTGAAAGTAAAGCAACTGAATTATTGGCCTCCAAGAAAAAAGGACCGCTTTTGGGCTGCACCAAAAAATGGCCTTCTCCGCGAATAAAACAATTCTGTATTTGGATCCTGGGGATGGGCTCCGTTTTCATTCGTTTTTTACTGTCGAGGAAAATAACCTGGGTAGGAACTTCGTAGCCAAGGTTGCGTTCCAAATTTACCCGGCAATTCTTAAAGGAGCAGTTTCCTTCCGCATTTAAAAGAACCAAAGTTAAAGATTTTACACTCTCCATTTCTTTTCGTTGCCACGGACGCAACTGGAAGGAGAGATTCTCAAACTGTAAATTCCCTTGTTTAATGTGGAAAAGCTTAGGGTCAACTTCCCGGCTTTTCTTGGATAACGAAAGAACCGGATGATAGCCGGGAAAGGCCGAAAGAATTATTTTTTGATCATTATCCAATAGCACAGGAGAAGAGATATCCAGAATTCCGTTGTGCTTGATTTGAATCTTTTCCCCTGATTTCGCGTCCGAGATTGCTGCAGAGATGGTCCGAAAGGCACCTTCGGTTTCTTCGTTCGGATCCACAATCATCAACTTCTTTTGCACTACTTCGGGTTTAATTCGAACGGGTAAGGGTGGGTTGGCATCCTCATACATCGGTCCCCAATAACCGCTAATTGCTCCGATAAAAGGACCGGTAGGGTTGCCCTTCGAGTCCAACTGGCGAAGTTCCGGAAGTTCTTCTTTCAGGGGAAAGATTAACTTTGGATGCGGTTCCGATAGAGGATCTACCGAAACAAATGGATTTTGTTCAAGGTTCGTTGAACCTTGTTCGTTCAAGGAACCGATGGTTTTTTTGAAATCGTCGAAGGAATAGATGATCGATTGATCGTCGGTGGGCCCCTTTGTCGGCCGAACCCAAAAAGTTAAATTATGATACCCATTGCGTTTTCCGGAATAGCGAATAATCCGGTTCGGTTCGGACCCTGCGGTTTGATGAATCAAGTGGGTTTTCTTGCCGCTTTCCAAATTGGAAAGGACAGAACGTTGGACGTCTATTTCACAGCTAACCTGATCTTCGATGCGAAATACCGTGTCATTTACAATGGCCGAGCATTGGTCCAAGGAAAGCCGGGTTAGGCTAGCTTCGGAATCGTCAACAACACCATGAAGGCGGAACAAACAAAGATGGGGGCCGAAGATATTATTTGTCGGAGAAATATGAACCGGACCATCCAAATCAATCGCCGTCTTTCCGCCAATAAACCAACAGTCATCCAGAATCACCTGATGCTTATCTGAATCGGTGGAATTCTTCAGAGCCAGGGATGCTACATCCCGGTTTTGGGTACTCTCGGCCGGTGTCTGATTGAAGATGCACTTGGAAATTTTCACTTCGGGGGAATCAACTATTCCTAATCCAGCCAGTTGGTTACCTGCAAACCCCTTGGAATTAATGCTGAAGTGTATGTTTTTAACGAAAGCCTTCCCTTGAGAGACTTTCAAAGCGGCCAGGAAGCCGTCGATATCTGAAGTTACCCAACTGGGTTCAATTTCAATTTTTGCAGGGTGCTTTTTCTTGGATTCCAGAATTAAAAGTTGGTTTGGATTGCCTTTGAAAGCTAAACCCCTCGTGAGAACAATATCCTTCTCCAACTGAATGCGAATGATTTTAATTTTTCCTGAATTCGCTTTTTCAATCGCTGTAACTAACCCGGCCTCATCAGCAACCGGAAAAACCTGAGGAATATTCTGGGGAACAACGTTGGGCTTGGGTGGACTGGTTTTCTTTTTAACCTTCTGATCGGAAACAACTAATTTGTCCGGAGAAAGATCCTTGGTCAAATCGACGGGTTTGGAATTGGTCGGGGCGAAAGATAACAAAATCAGAACCGCGATCAAGCCGCTGAAAGCTAGGGCCAGCATTAATCCCGGTCGTTTCTTATTAGGGCTGGGAAGGGGAGCATCGACATAGAGGAGCCCTTCCGGAGTATCCATTGGGGTTCCCAACTCCTGAGCCACTTCCAGGAGATGCTGCACCAAGGGTTCCGGTCTGGGATAGCGGTCCTTGGGATTCTTGGCCATCATTCGGGCGAGAATCACGGCGACACTATCCGGTAGACTTGGATTTAACTGACGAGGGTCGACCGGGGCAACATGCTGATGATGGTGAAGCTTTTTGGCCGCTGTTCCTTCGGGAACTGAAGCCCGGCCGGTTATGGCATGATAAAAGGTGCATCCCAAGGAATAAATATCACTCCGAACATCGGCATCGCGAGGTTCCAAAGCTTGCTCGGGAGAAATGTAGTCGAATGTCCCCAAAGTAACTCCGGATTGGGTTAATCCTTTGGCGTTATGGGGTTCCTGGCTGCGGGCCAACCCCATGTCGACTAATTTGGCCCTGCCGGATGGGGTGATGATAATATTTGAGGGTTTGATGTCACGATGAACGACATTGCGGTCTGCCGCGTGAACCAAGCCGGCAGAGATTTGCAACATATAGTGGATGGCCTCAGAGACCGGTATCTTTCCCTTCTTTTCCAAAAGGTTGCGGAGATTCTCACCTTCCACAAATTCAAAAGCGATAAAGTGAAGCCCTTGATCTTCCCCGCAATAAAAGACGCGTGCGATATTTTCGTGATCCAACTTGGCTGCGGCCCTAGCTTCCTGATGAAAGCGGCGGACATTTTCGAGTTCTTCCGCCATATCCGGGGGCAAAATCTTCAATGCAACGATTCGATCCAACTGACGGTCCCTGGCACGAAGCACCGCCGCCATTCCGCCCACGCCAATGGGTTCAATGAGTTCGAAATGGGCCAAGGATCGGCCGTAAAGCTCCGAAAAATGGGCCGGCCCATTTCCATTGGACTCACTGGGCCCTTGCTTTGAGATGATAGTGGGTTGATCGTCGGTGTTTTCCGCACTTTCATTTCCTATCAATAAAGGAAGACCATTCAATTGATCGAAAAGCGGACCGACATGGGTTTTCTGCCCTTTGGGAACGGGCGGATCCGATTTTTCCTGAGGTGATTGTGACATCGTGTTGCACGTACGGGATCTACCCGCCCCCCTCGGTTTTGTTGCCCGAATATATTTCAACCCAGTGTAATAAGTCTGGGGTAGAGGCACAACCTAACTAGATATAAAAGCTCATATTAATGAGAGAGGATTGAATCTGAAACAGTTCCCTGATTTGCTACCTTAGAAGTATAAACCAGACTGTTGGATAATGTCAATTGAGTGGGCGTGTGAAAATAAGACGAATTAAAGAAGGCAGGGATTGTTAGTGGAAACATTTCAAGCAGCAATTCTGGGAATTGTTGAAGGATTGACGGAATTTTTACCCATTTCCTCAACTGCCCATCTCATGCTTACCCTCAACTTTTTGGGTTTAGAGCCAACCAATTTTACCAAAACGTTCGAAATTGCCATTCAACTAGGGGCAATCCTTGCCGTGGTGGTTTTGTACTGGGATAAACTGTTGATAAACGCTCAAATCTTTAAAAGAGTGGCACTTGCGTTTATTCCTACCGGAATAATTGGGCTAATTTGTTACCGGTTTGTCGTGGATGAATTGTTGGAAAATCACGCCATTGCCTTGGCTGCATTGTTTATTGGCGGCATAGCCATGATTCTCTTGGAAAAACTTCTTGGAGATAAAAAGACAGAGGAAATTGACCTGGCTCAGATTTCCTACCAACAATGTGTTCTAATTGGCGTTTTTCAAGCGATTGCCATTATTCCCGGGGTTTCACGAGCAGCTGCTACAATATTAGGGGGAATGATATTAGGTTTGCCTCGCAAAGCTGCCGTGGAATTTTCCTTCTTGCTGGCGGTCCCGACGATGACGGCTGCTACGGCTCTGGCTTTGTACAAGAATATTGGGGAATTTACCCATGACCAACTTGGCTCTTTGACAGTGGGGTTTGTGACATCACTGATTGTGGCAATATTGGCTATCAAGTTTCTTTTGCGTTTCATTCGCACACACACATTTATTCCCTTCGGAATTTATCGGATGGTGTTGGTCGTGTTGATTTTGAGTATGATTTATCTGGGAATTTATTCCCTCAATTGACCAGTTAAAATATTTTTCCTTGGCATTCTAATCTTTGTGGCACCAAAATATTTAACATGTATTCACCCCCTCCTCTAAGGAACTTCAATGACCTGCTCACGCCTTTTGTTCACTTTGCTGCTATTTCTCTTTGGAACAAGTTTGGTGGTCGCGGAGAATCCCGAAAAAATCAAGCTTCCCAAGAAATTACCGTTAAGCGGATATTCGCCATCGAAAATAATGCCCAATCTCTGTCTGGTGAAGTACCGGATCAGCACAAGATCCCCCAAATGCCAAGCCTATTTTGACCAAGGGTTAGGATGGCTTTATTCCTACGTTTGGATGGAAGCAGCCCGATCGTTTGAAACCGCAGTGCTCCACGACCCGGAATGTCCAATGGCCTGGTGGGGATTGAGTCGTGCTTTAGAACGGAACCGCAAGAAATCTGCTCACATCAAGGCTTTGAAAAATGCCCTGAAGTTCATCGATCGAGGGAGTAATCGTGAGCAAATGCTGATCAAGGCCCGGCTACAAATCAAGGGCCTGTGGGAAGACCTCAAAGAGAAGAACAAGGACAAAACAGAAAGAAAGAAGGCAGCCATCCAGACCGTAGACGAAATGTTGGCACTCTTTGAGGACGATGAAGAGGCTTGGATTGCACGAGCGGCCCTGGCTAATGATTTTCGAGTCCATGGGGGGAGAGTTGCCGGAGTGCCTTTTTATAAAGCACTCCTTCATGTCAACCCTTTACATCCAGCAGCCAACCACGAGTTGGTCCATTTTTACGAGGGGTTTCGCCGTCCTGCTTTAGGATGGGCCCATGCGGAGAAGTATCTGCAATCCTCGCCGCGAATCCCGCACGCTTGGCACATGCAAGCTCATTTGGCCATGCGCTTGGGCCGTTGGGACAAAACCAGTGATCGCTCTGCCGAAGCCGTCAAGTTAGAACGCGAATATCACAAGATTATGGGAGTGGAGCCAAAGAAGGATTACCAATTTTCCCATCACCTGGAAATCCTGATGATTTCTCTGATCCATGACGGAAGATTTGAGGAAGCCGAAAAGTTAAAACGGGAGTGTTTAAAATACGGCTACAAACATCGAATCCCCTGGTTTCGGTTGGCAATGGCCCAGCGCCGTTACGAAGAAGCATTGGAGATTGCCGACCAATACTACAAACGAGATAAAATTACACGTTCCTACCTCCGCGCTTTGGTCTACTTTGCTAAGGAAGATACCGCACGAGCCATTCCGGAAGTGGATGTTCTTCAAACGGCTTATCCCAAGCGAAAGAAAAAAGACCGGCGAATCGAGAAACGGCTGTGGGAAACCCAAGGGATCCTTATGTGCCGCCAAGGCGAGCCGGAATACGGTTTGAAAATGTTAAAAAAGCTGGTGGACTGGAGCAAAGACGATTATCGCTCGCATGCCTGGGGGGGGGGCGCCTCGTTCAT
>CAZPPD010000104.1:0-11550 GCA_964588185.1 uncultured Alcaligenaceae bacterium
CTCGGTGCTGGGACAGCGAGCGAATGGCGGCAATTTGGATTTCCTTTGGAGATTGGGGATCTAATGGCTTGAGCAGGTATTTTTCCGCCAAGTCAAAAGGAGCAAAGGCCAATAATTCCAACGCTTTTTGGCGATGAACCAAGTTTTTTTGGTTATCGACGGCGGTTTTCCCCGCCTGTTGGAAGATTCGGAGAATTTTATGTGCATCCACTTTTTGCTTCAGCAAAGGAATAAAGGAATTGCCATTTCTGTCCAAACCATTTGCTATTCCGATAACAATCGCTCGATTCAACGCATTATTTCCCGCCCTTTCGCTTAGCATTTTGAGTACGGCACCGAGAGCCTTCGCATCTTCCGATGCTCCCACCAATTCCGCTAGCTGCTTCACGAATGCCAGACTTGCCCCGGAGTCTTTGGCGAAATCCTTGTCCTTTACTATTTGGCTAAGCAAATTCGGAACCATCTTTGGAGTGGACGAAGACAAAACTGCGGTTCGAATCCAGTTATCTCCAAGGTCTTTCTCGGCAATCCGCGCCAGACCTTGTGCTGCCGGTTCGCGAGGACCTTGCCCCAGAGAAAACGCCAGTTGAAAGCGCACACGGGAGGAAGTGTCCGATGCTAGGTTTAGAGCCAACTGGACAATACGTGGAGATTTCTTGAGCCATGCCTCGGCTATTCGCAGAGTTTGTTCCCGCACTCCGGGATGGGCATCCTTAAGCCCGATGATTAGGTCGGATTCTGAAATGGAATTCAAAGCATGCAAGGTCCAAAGCGAATGCGCTCGGCAGGCTGGGAC
Source organism: uncultured Alcaligenaceae bacterium (assembly GCA_964588185.1). Lineage (GTDB taxonomy): Bacteria > Planctomycetota > Planctomycetia > Gemmatales > Gemmataceae > CAZPPD01. Next base: position 797 of record CAZPPD010000104.1, read on the forward strand.
CTTGGTGGATCGGACTAGTTTTCGCAACTCGGGCACAATGGATTTATCTTGGCGATGAACTAAAAGCCGCTGAGAAGTCCGCCGCCACCAAATGTTCTTGCTCTCCAGGTTTTTTACCAACTCCGAAGATGCCGCCTTGTGTAGATTTACCCGCCGAGATTGATTTCTTCCTTTGGGTGCAATCCGCCAGATTCGTCCGCGTTTGCGGCTGTTCAGGTTGAGTTTTTTCTTGATGTCTTCGGGTAGGGACCTGGGAGTTTCGATGACCTCGCGGTAAAAATCCGCGAGGTAAATCGCACCATCCGGACCTATCGCCTGGTTCACCGGACGGAACCAATTGTCGGTGGAGGCCAGGAATTCGCAGTCCTTATCCCCGCGACGAGCGACAAAAGTTACTCCGTTGGGTTCCAAAATATCCCGGTGAATCAAATTATTGGCAGGATCACAGACCAACAAATTCTGCTGGAATTCCTCCGGCAAAAGATCTGCACAGTAGATCAACGGGCTGCATGCCGAGGTGATAAAACCTCCGGGAATGAGTTCCGTCCGGGAGAATCGATTGGCCCGAGGCCCGGATTTCCTGCGGCGGGTTCGTTCGACGCGCCAGGCTTCGAATGGGCTAATGCGATGAACTTTGCATGCCGGTCCATGGTCCGGAATGTTAATGGTAACGGTGCGAACCGCTAACAACGGATTGCGGCGGAGGTATTCATCCGGCAACACGATATGCCGCAAATGTTGGCTATTAGTAGAAGTGAACCAGCGGCTAAATTCATCCGCTGCCAATCCAAACTGGCCACCGCCGGAAGTGGGTTGCAAGCTTCCGGGTTTATCCGGATGAAAGCGAAACCCTCTGCCCCGCAGGGTTACGGGTTGAAATTCCTTCTCCTGCGGACAGCGAATGGTACCGCCGCGACCGCCGACACAAGCATAGACCCAGTTATCCATTCCCCACTGAAGAGCGCTGGGAAGCTGCTGGATATTTCCCAAGTCAAACCCCGTGTAGAGAACCTGCTTTTTATCTGCTTTCCCGTTTCCGTTAGAATCTCGCAGGAAAAGTAAATCCGGAGCATCGGCAACCAGCAATCCGTCGCGGTATGGCATTAGCGCAGAAGGCAAGCGGAGCTGGTCGGCAAAAACCCCACTGGTCTCAAAGTATCCGTCGCTATCTTTATCCTCGAGAAGCCGAATCCGTCCGGAGGAAATCTTCCCGGTGGCCACTCCCTCGTTGGGATAAGCCCGCATCTCGGCAACAAAAAGTCGGCCTTGTCCGTCAAAGGCCAACGCCACCGGGTCGACTACCTCCGGTTCGCAAGCGACTAGTTGAATGTTTAAGCTTTTGTGGATTCGGAAAGTCGCCAGTTCTTCTTTGGCAGACAATGGCCCCGGATTCCCAAGGCTGGGACCGGGATTGGGTTTGGCAATCGTGAGAAGCGTGGAGAACCCAACCAGGACCAGGGCCAAAAAGCCCAGCCCCAGCCAAAATGAAGAAGGGCCGAATAGATTTGCAGTGGTTCGCATAGATTCTTCCTTGGTTCAGGATAAATTCCCGTACAGTTTAAGGAAGCAAGGTTGGTGACGCAATAAAGAGTGAAGGGAACATGGAGAAGCGAATCGATTTGATCCTGGTTGGAGCTAGTGTCCGGGCGGCTGCATACTCCGCAAGGCGAGCGGGGTTCACTCCCCTATGTTTCGACTTATTTGGCGATGCGGACTTGCAAGCAAGATTTCCCAGCAAAGTTTTGGAGTCCACTCAATACCCGAAGGGGTTTTTACCTTATCTCGAGAAAAGTCCACCGGTTTCATGGATGTATACCGGGGCTTTGGAGAACTACCCAAGTCTGGTTAGAGCCATAGAGAACCAACGGAAATTGTTAGGAGTGAAACACGAATCGCTTTCCTTGGTTCGAAATCCGGATTGTTGGACCGCCCTTCTGCGGAAGTCCGGGTTACCGGTGGCGGAGGTTTGCCGGGAAAGCCTTCCGGCAGAAACTAACTCCTGGTTACGCAAACCAAGAAACAGTGGAGGGGGATTCAACATTTCCATCGCCGAATCAGGGCTCCCTGGTAAAGGATTTTATTTCCAAAAGTTCATTCCCGGCTCTTCTGTTTCGGTAGTCTATTTAGGTTCGGGAAAAGATGCAGTTTTCCTCGGAGCCACGCGGCAATTGGTTGGAGAAGCCTTTTTGAACGCCCGAACTTTTGCTTATTGCGGGAGTATTGGGCCCATTGCGTTGCCCCGGCCCGCCCAAGCACAATGCGATCAGATTGGACAATTGCTCGCAAGTGAATTTCGCCTTACCGGCTTGTTTGGTGTCGATGGAATTTTAGCTGGGGATGACTTTTTCCCGGTGGAAATCAATCCCAGGTACACCGCTTCGGTCGAGTTGTTGGAGTTGGCAACTGGAATCCCCTTTCTGAAATACCATAGCCAAGATTGCACGGAAGAAAAGATAAATGCAGGGGAAATTAGTCCAAGGAGAAAATTGTATGCCAAGGCAATCCTGTTTTCCCCTGTCGATTTCCGCTTTCCGGATAAAGGTCCTTGGAGAAAGGAATTGGAAGAAAACAAAGAGCCATGGCAGTTGCCGAACTTTGCCGACATACCGAAGCAAGGGAGTCTGATTAAGAAAAGTCATCCAATCCTGACCTTTTATACGGATGGACAATCCGAGGAGGACTGTTTGTCTCAACTCCAGAAAATAGCCCTTGAGTTGAAAATTCAATTGTTTCCCGATCATCCTGCGTTCTAATGAACCAAATCAGTCTTCCGGGGGATTTTCGGAGGGGGAACTATGCCGGAATGGTCCATAGAAATTCTCAAACAACTACCGGTTACCCTTGCCGCCGTTGCAGCCATTTTTCTGGCGTTTCATTTCTTCCAAAAATCCTACAGCGAAAGACTGAAACAAATTGATGAGAAACATGCCAAAAAAGTGGATCTGCTGGTGAACGCCTACGATGAATTAATTGAAGCCAAGGATGCGGAAATTCAACGCTTGCTGGACGAACGCAAGTCTTGATGCCATAATCAGGCCCATAATAAACCGGCAATTATTACGAAAGGTGAAATTGTGAAACAGCATTATTTTCTTATTCTTCTCTCCTGTGCCGTCTTGTATGGGGCAACGCATCCAAGCCTGACTTTCGCAGGAAATAAAAAGCCCGTAAACATCCTCTGGATCGTTGCCGAAGATCAAAACCCTGTCTTCGGCTGCTACGGGGACAAGATTAACAAAGGCCATACTCCCAATATTGATAAGCTGGCCGCTCGCGGAGTTTTGTTTAACCGCTGCTATGTAACTGCTCCCGTTTGTTCTCCCTGCCGGTCGGCGATCATCACAGGAGGAATGCAAACCACTTTGGGGATTCACAATCACCGCAGTTCTCGCGGCAGAGACCGGATCAATCTCCCTCCCGGTGTGTTAACGTTGCCGGAGTTATTCCGGGCAGCGGGCTACTTCACCTTCAACATCGGCAAGGATGATTACAACTTCGCTTACGACCGCATCAAATTGAATTCGAAAACCAACAAGCTCTATCCTTGGCGCGGCCGCAAGGAAGGCCAGCCATTCTTTGGGCAGATCCAATTGCGCGGGGGGAAGTGGTTTTATGCCTTGATCTCCGGGCGCCGCAAATTGGAAATATCTGCCGACCGGGAAAAAACTCCCGTTCCTCCTTACTTCCCCGACATTCCGTTGATGCGGGAAATGTTTGCCGCTCATGAAGACACCGGCCGTATTTCAGATCAAGAAGTGGGTGAAATTTTGGCCCGGCTGGCCGAAGATGGATTGCTGGAAAATACCATCGTGATTTTCTTCTCCGACCACGGCATGCCCAATTCCGTCCGCCACAAGCAATTCTGCTACGAAGGGGGAGTTCGCGTGCCCTTTATCATTGCCGGACCCGGCATTCCCGAAGGCAAAGTGCGAAATGAATTGATCAGCTCTTTGGATATTTCTGCGACGACGGTAGCTTTAGCGGGCCTGAAGCAGCAAAAGTGGTTTGATGGCCAGAACCTCTTCGGCGAGAACTACAAGGCACGGGATTTCGTCATCTCGGCCAGAGATCGGTGTGACTATACCATTGACCGCATACGGACGGTACGGACCGAACGCTTCCGCTACATCCGCAATTTCCTGACTGATCGCCCCTGGATGCAACCGCAATATCGGGACGGGAGAAATTTTGTGGAGGTCATCCGCAAGATGCACAAGGCAGGAAAATTAAACGAAGTCCAAGCCCGATTCTGGGATTCCAAGCGGCCCGCAGAAGAATTGTACGACATGGAAAATGATCCGCACCAGATCAAGAACCTGGCCGGTGATGCCTCCTACGCCAAAATGCTCCAGAAACATCGGGACATCTTAAATTCCTGGATCAAACGCACTGACGACAAGGGGCAATATCCCGAGTCGGATCAAGGTCTCCTTGCGGTGATGCTACTCTGGAAAGACCGGTGTGTGAACCCGGAATACGACCGTGTTCGCAAACAGTACGAGGAGATTCGCTCGAAATCCAAACCGAAAGGCAAGAAAAAACGCAGGAAGAAAAAGCAATCGGCTTCTGCTCAGCTATTGGTTCCCGCCTCGCCGATTCTGTTACGGCGAAGGATTGAGGGAATTCCCCAAATTCAGTTTTCCCAGGGTGCTCTGTTGGATAACGACTTCGGTGTGTAGTTCTGAAGCATGCTCGCCTAGTTTCTCAAAGTACTTATTTGCAGCCAAAAACACCAAAGGCTCAGAATGGTAGGGGCGAGCATTACACAAAAAATCCTGAGGATCCAAAATCCAGGGGCCTACTCCCCGACTGTTCGAGTTTTTCGTTTCGTTTCCCAGAGGCTCCGCCTTTTGCGGCGACCCCGGCCTTTACACCAGCTAAGGAATGCCACTGAAACCTTGTGAATTCGGTTACAATTGCCAGTCAATTGGGGGATGTTTCAAATCGTTCCAAAGTCGGGGTGGATTCGAATCGTTCCAAATAAGGCGTTTGATGTCCAGCCGTACCATTTCTGCAATCAAAAGACCTGGAAATAAGGCTAAAACAACTCCCAGAAACCTTATGTAAAAAATCCAATTGCAAAAGATCGCGGTTAATATCACTGCCAGTGAGGCATAACAAAAACCCGCCCAAACACTAAAGGCTTGCTTTCCGGTGGAAAAAAGTTGGAACAAGGAAATGAGGTAGCAAACGATTGCGGCTCCCGACATCATTAGGCCGCAAAAGCCAATCGCCATATGAATCGCCGGGAAGTTGGGGGCGGAACCTTGGGAATTCCAGGTGTCGGATAGAAGAGCAATTTTCTCCGAGTTAGTAAATCGGAGGAATTCCCAAAAGAAACCAAGGACAAAAAGGGAACCGACCAGCACAAAAGTTCTTTGCTGCCAGTTCATCATTCGCTCGACCCGAGTCTTGAGGATATCCATTTTCAACTTTCTCGGATTCTTATTTTGGAGTTGTCACACCGGTTGAGTTTCCAAGAGTTATTTGGATGAAATCTCCCGCCTGAACTTCAATGGCGCGGTTTCGCTCCACCTCGACCCCTTGCTCCCGCCAAACCGCTCGCAACTGGTAGCGATACTTTTTGCCGGGCTCGAGGGGTGGGGAAATGAAGTCCCTTACCAAACCCTGTTGGCTGGTTTTTTTGTTCCCAAACCAGATTCTCGCATCGGAGACCGGGACACGAATTTCGATTCGGGCTTCAGTTTTAGCAGGTGCGGGCAGTAGTTCTTCCGTTTTGCCGGTGTTGGGGTAAAAGGAACTGCGAATATTCGTCTGCGAGGGGTCGTTCTTAAAATTGGTGATTTTGCTTCGAACCTGCCGCCTATAACCATAGGTGGGGTTATTCCAATAATAATTCCGATAAGGAGAATACTGAGAGTATCCTGCCCGATAACCGCCGCCATATTTGTAGCTAGGAAAGGCGTATTGATAGTAGAGACTGCTGCTATATGGATACGGGCGCGTGATGCGCGGAGCATAGATGCCACGGAGTGTGGCTGAGGCTGAATAGGGCCGCGTAATGTAGGGGCCGTACAATCCATAAGGGCGGCTGCCTCCTATGCCGATACTATTATACCTTTGGGCAAAGGCCAGACCCGGAAGGCAAAGGAGTGCCAAAGTGATAAGGGTACAGAATTTTAAAAGTTTCATTTGTTTTCTCCCGAATTGGGCTGGTTCTTTTATTGTTTCTCTAAGGCTATGGACTTGGCAACCGCAAAAAGCCAGAAAAGGAAATATCCGAAATTTCCCAGGCAGGACTCGGGAAAGGAAAAACGGTAACGATGGTTCATTCGTCGGTAACTTGGTATCCAATCCTTTTTGAGGGAAAAATCATGGCCATCTTACCTTTGAGTTGGTGCCTTACTGTTATTTTACCCATTGGTGTCGAGGCTCCCCCACAAGCCAAACTGAATTTAGGGTCTCAACCGGTGGTAAAGGATGGGCTTCTTCTAACATTTCAACCGACCAAAGCAAAATTTGCCCGCAAAGAAAATCTGGAGTTTGTTGTTGTTTACAAGAATGTGTCGAAGAAGGAATTTGCGCTCAGTGGTTCTCGCTTTCTGAGCTGGCAACCGACGAAGTTATCGTTTCGGTTCACGAATAAGAAAACTAAAAAAGTCCAGGTGCTTCGTCCCGGAATAAATCCTCTCATCCGGGCACCGGTGCGTTTGGAAAATAAAATCCTGAAGCCGGAAAATGTATTGAAGATCAAAGCGAGCTTGAATCGCTGGGCTTGGTGGATTGAACCGGGAAAAGGCCGAAAAATGATTGGGCCGGAGATGCTTCCGGCGGGAGAATACGAAGTATCCGTGCATTGTGAATTCGGTAAAGGATTTGGCCGAGGAGTAAAGAATTTTTGGGTCGGAAAAATTGCTTCCGAATCGATTACCCTGGAGATCACCAATTAGGGATAGATAAAGTCATTTTGGCTAGTGACTATTCCCTTTATCAACTATCAACCTGGGTTTGGTAAACTTTTCCTACTTCTGAACCAACAGGCAATGCTCCCCAAAAACAAAACAACAAAACTTAACTCCCACAAAATGTAGCCTTCTAAAAGGACAAATCCAACTTCCGGCACCAGAACTAAAAGTCCTGCTAGAGTAGCCAATCCAGATAAAAGGATGGCCTTTTTGATCTGACCAATAAAAAGCGACAGCCATCCACCAAACAATAATAGATTTGCAAACCAGGCGAATCCCAGGAGGATTTGTAAGGTGAACTTACCTACGACAACGGGTGCCCATAAAAATACCCAACCGTAAAACAAAACAAACCAACCTGGGAGAGGGTCAGCCAGCCTCCCCTCCTCTTCACCTATTTGGCTAAATTCTCCCACAGCTGTTAGGGCCGGCAGCAGGCAGGAAGCCAGGAAAACTGCCACAGAAACAAACAGGACAACAAGTCGCAATCGACAGTCCGGTTTCGCTATATTGTTTTCTGCATTCATTTGGTTATTCCTCGAAGGGGAGATTGTTTAGAATGGATCTCCGATCAGGAATATTTCGCAGAGATATCGCTTTCCTTGGTGATTACCAAATAAAAACAGGGCTCACATCTTTGTGAACCCTGCTTTGTAATGATTATTCATCAATCCTCGGTATGTGAACTCCGGTAGCTGATCACCGGACAGGGAGCTTCTCTGGCTACCATGTCGGCAACGCTGCCGATCAGCAAGCGGGAAATTCCTCGTCGACCATGAGTTCCCAAGACAATCAAATCCGCTTTTTTATCTTTGGCAGCCTTCAGGATTTCCTCACCCGGCACTACATGGACCACTAAACCCTCGTGTTCAATATCGCTGTCATCGGGGATCAACTGCAGGAGCTTTTGCAGCCGGGTTTCATCGGATTCTTCCGGTTCCGGCGGCGGCATTCCGAATTCGCCTTCGACCACTTCTTGAGTGGGATGGACATGCAGCAGAATCAACTTGGCTTTGTAACTGTTTGCCAAGGTGTAGGCGATGTCAAATGCCTTTGCGGCCAACTCGGAAAAATCACAAGGAAACAAAATGGTATCCACTAGTTGATCTCCTGTAAGAAGGGGGTGGAATCTTTACTTGCCATTATTTCAGAAACCACACTTTGGTTCTATGGTCCTTAGTTATGCACGGATAGAATCAATGGCCCGATTGTCTCGCCGGGACGGGCCGAGCCGGCGGCCGGAAACTCCCATGGCGGTGAGCATGGTGTTGTAGACGTCGAGTCCTTCGGCATTGACGTCCAGGATTTGGCCGGTTCGGAAGCGGCCGTTGGCGCCGGTGACCGCATGGAATACTCCCGACAGCTCACGGCGAACATTGGAGTGGCGGCCATCCCCCGATTCGGTGGAAATGGTGATCAGGGAATTCTCGAGGAGGGTTTTGCCATTGGCTTCGCGGCATTCGGCGCTGTTTAGTTTTTGCAGGAAGTAAGCAACCTCACGCATCTTCATATGGGCATGAGCACGAAGCTGCTCGTTTTGGCGGCGTTCGTTGAAGCGGTGCCACCATTCATGGCTGCAGCCCCGCGAGCCGGATGCCCGAAGCTCCCGGGAGTCGTTGAAGGCATAGACACGCCGGCCGTTGTATTCATAGTTGCCGGTGAGACGGATGCGTTCACCCGCCGCCAAAAAGGTGATGGAACCAAAGCGGACTCGATCACACTGAATCGCCAAGGCATACAGATCGGCCATGAGCCGCCATTCAGTGGTGAGTTGTTCGAGGGTGATGTCGATGCCTTCTCCACCCGGGTCGGCTCGGCCGCCGTGAGGAACCGCAGATTCCGGAGGGCGGTCCGGAGGGCGGCTGTCACTTAGGCGCAAGGCACGTAATTCATATTCCCGAATCCGGTCCAAGTGGTCGGCAACGCGGGCTCTGGAGACCGCTCCGAGAGGGGAGTTAGGGCCGGTGTAAGTTCGGTACTGATCCACCACTGAATCCAGGACACTTCGGCGCAAGCGTTGGATTCGCAGTTCTTCCGGGGTGGCGGCTTGGACCGGGACCGAGCCGAATACGCGTTCGAACAAATCCCGGGGCTTTTCTTGCATCCTCGCCGCCGGGGTGCCGTCGGTATTGTAGCTGTGCAGATAGCGGCTCAAGCGGCTACGGCGGAAAAAAGTCCCGCCAATGAGGGTCGGCACCATTCCCGGCGGAAGGCCATTGGGATAATGAGCTTGGCGGATCACCTGGTCAATCGACGGACCGCCGGCACGAGCTTCGCCGTTGGGGGGCTCAGCCGTGAAGGCTCCGGAAGCTCCATCAAAATGAGCATTGATTCCCCGCTCATCACAGCGGACTTGATCCACGTTCCGCATGATTAAGAGCTTGTCCCGGAGCGGCTCCAGCGGTTCCAAAACTCCGCGGAAACCCTCGGTTTGCAATGGAGCCGGAATTCCCAAGCCAAAGAAGACATTAAACGCCCGGACGGGAACCCGGGTTTCCTCAGCGGCAAACATCGAGGAAGGGAGCATTTCTTCCAGGAGGGGCAGCCCTATGGTTACGGTTCCCAAACCTTTTAGTAGAGTGCGCCGGTTGATGGTGGGCTTGAACATTTCATTTATCTCCAGTTAGTCCCAGTTTTTGTGGCTGGATTTGCCAGAATTCAGTTTTTTGGCAATCGCCAAACCGATATTGGTAGCTGGATTCGCCAGAATTCAGCTTGGTTCATCCAATTCTATTTCTTCTCCTCCGTACGTGTTTTCTGCACCAAATCACTCATCACAATTGCCGTGATCACACTTTGGTAAGTCCCGCCATGTTGTTGAACGGAGCGGTGAATCTCTTCGAGGATTGGATCATCCGCTTCCACTAATGGTCGTCCCAAGGCAAACTGCGTGATCTTTCGGGTTATGCATTCGCGAACGCGGCGGCTTTTGGCGAGCAGATTCATCAGTTCGGCGGAAGTTTTGTACTGCACGGCTTTGTCCTCCCCCGGAAACAGAATCTCGCCATCTTCCCGCAACTTATTGCCATGATCGTCAATCTCGTTGTACGAACCCAGCCCGTCGAACTTTTCCAGCCCAAATGCCAAAGGTTCAAACTTGGAATGGCAACCCGTGCAATTGGGATTGGCTAACCGCACCAGGGAAATGCCACGCTGAGAGAGACCGGGCTTGGTCGGAACCGGGGTGGTGTCAACACAAGGCGGTGGGTCTCCCACTTCGCTGTCGAGTAAATCATGGAGAACAAAAAGTCCCCGGGCCACCATGGAGGCATCATCCCCGCCCATTGTCAAGACGCTTCCGTGAGTCAGAAGACCGCCACGGCTTGGGGTCGAGGAGAGGTCGTATCGAGTCAAAGTGCCTTTGGGTCCCATGGGCTTCAGGCCATAGTGTTTTGCCAGGCGGGGAGTCAAGTAAGTGAATTGGGCGTTAAGGAGATCGGAAAGGGGCCGGTTCTGCTTCCAAACGACATCCTCAAAGAATGCCAAGGTTTCCTTGCGCTGATCTTCTGCCAGTTCCGGTCCCCAATTGGGAAAGCGTTTGCGATTGGGTTGCAGGTTTTGCAAGCGGTTCAGGTTTAACCATTCGGCGAGGAATTGGCGGGACCTGTGAATAGCTCGCGGATCCTTAAACATTCGGTCTACTTGTTCTCGGACACGATCGCGATTCTTTAGGGTTCCCTTGTCGGCTGCCTGGAGCAAATCTTCATCCGGCGGACCGCCCCAGATGATGTAGCTCAAACGACATCCTCAAAGAATGCCAAGGTTTCCTAGCGCTGATCTTCTGCCAGTTCCGGTCCCCAATTGGGAAAGCGATTGCGATTGGGTTGC
>CAZPPD010000105.1:0-11518 GCA_964588185.1 uncultured Alcaligenaceae bacterium
TGCGCAAAGTAAACCAAAAGGTAAAATAAACTGCCGATTTAAAATCGCTGTCAACTAACGGCATTTTGACGGCGGAGTGGAAGAATAGAGCCTCGCAGAATCCTTGGCAGTGATTGATGATTGGCGATTGTTGATACTTGGCAGTGATTGATTAGCGATTGTTAGTATTTGATTGTTGAAGTAAGAGGGGCAGGTGGGTTTGAAATAAAGCCGGCCCGCAGAGGGGAAGGGGCTCTGCGGGCCGGGGGAAGGGAAGGCAAGTCAAGCCCACCGAGGGGGGTGGGCTATCATTCCTACGCACACAAACCAATCAGACGGGTGGTTTCTTAAAACATCGCTTGGATCGGGCGGCCGCCGCCACCGGCGATGTTGAAGGGTCGGCCAATCGCATCGCGAACTTGGGTGTTTGGATCGATACCCAACGCTTGGTATACAGTGGCGAAGACGTCGCCAATCGATGTTGGGTTTTCGGCAACCGAAGTTCCGTCGCGGTCGGTGGAACCGTAGGCTTGACCGCCGCGGATGGAACCGCCCCCAACTACAACTGACCAGCAACGGGCCCAGTGATCGCGGCCAACATTTTGATTGATGCGCGGAGTTCGGCCGAATTCACCCATCCACAGAATGACGGTGCTCTCCAGCAATCCCCGCTCGCTCAGTTCGCGGGTCAAGGTACCCATGGCCCGGTCGAGGGTTGGCAACCGCTGTTGGGATAGACGATCAAAGTTCTGATTGTGAGTGTCCCAACCGCCCAGGCTGATTTCTACAGCGGAAACGCCGGATTCAACCAAGCGGCGAGCCAACAGGGCAGCGCGGCCGAAGTTATTATTGCCATAAGCTTCTTGGACATTGGCCGGTTCTTCGGTGAAATCAAAGACCCGACCTTCCGGAGAGGCAACCAAGCCAAAGCCTTTGCCGTAAACTTCTTGGTGAGCCTTGGAGGCATCGGCGAAGCGGGCTCGCTCTTCTTCAGTCTCCAAGTGAGGCGCACGGCCGAGGCGGAAGTTGTCTTCCAGGGTGTAGAACAAACGCTGGCGGCGCCGGGTTCGTTCCATTTGTTCGACTTCGCCGCGACCCAGTTCCCGGGGTGGGCGAATGTTTTCCGGTGGCGTTCCGGGGTTCTGAACATTAAACGGAGAATAATTCATTCCCAAGAACCCGCCGCCGCCGGCACCACCGCCAACGCTGATGTAGCCCGGCAAGGAAATTGCTTGATAGCCCGGAAGGCTGGGAGCTTGCAGCGTAACGACCGAGCCAATCGATGGAAACGGGATGGCCGGGTTTGGCGTATAAGAAGTATGCATCAATTCGCGGCCCCGTTGGTGGCTTCCTTCGCGGGTGACCAGCGAACGGACAATGGCCAGTTTATCCATTTGGCGAGCAGTGATGGGCATGTGCTCGCTGATCATCACGCCGCGAGCGCTGGTTTCAATGGGTCGGAAGGGGCCACCAGTGGGACGGCCGGGCTTCAGATCCCAGATGTCGATTGTGGCCGGACCGCCGCCCATCCACATAATGATGATGCTCTTGTTGTTTCGTCTCAGTTGTTGGGCGTTCGCTGAAATCGTGTGCAGGAACTGCAACCCAGGCAAGGCTAAAGCCGAATAGCCCGCCATATGTTTAAGGAAGTGTCGACGATTCATGCCTGATACCTACTTTCAATAAAAGAACCCCTGGAAAGAGGGAACCACTTGGTTAATCTGTCCCTAAAGTAAGGAAATGTCAAGATTTTAGTCAACTTTGTGGTTTCCCGTCCGTTCGCAGTTTTTGATGAGTTTGGGGGCAAGAAAGTTCCCGGATTCCAAAAAAACTAGTAATTTCTTTCGGTATACATTTGATTATTTTATACAATTAAAGAAGTGTTGTAGAGGTTGTCTGAGGCCCATCGGCCTTGCCGGTGGGTTTCGGACCTTTCCCCGGAAGGATCCAATAGGGGTAACTCAATGCTACGTAACACGTTCTGCCATCTTCCCGGCGTTGGCCTCAAAACCGAGCAAAATCTTTGGAATTCCGGGGCGACCACTTGGGAAGAATTCCTCGAGCAGTGCCGCCAGCCGAAAAATCCCTGCTCCCGACGCAATTGGCAGCAAATTGTGGAAGAATCTTTCCACCACTATGAAAAAAATAATACCCAATATTTTTCCTTCCGCTTGCAGCCAAACCAGCTGTGGCGATTGTATCGGGACTTTAAGCATACCTGTGCTTTTATTGATATCGAAACAACGGGTTCCGGCGGCTATTGGGATTCGATTACCACGATCGCCGTCTACGACGGAGTCCATGTGAAAACCTATGTCCATGGGATAAACCTGGATCAGTTTCCGGATGATATTCTGCGGTATAAGTTGCTGGTCACGTTTAATGGTTCCTCGTTTGATCTTCCCATCATCCGCAACCAATTTGGTCTGCAGTTGCGGCAAGCTCATATTGATCTGCGCCATGTCCTGAAGAGCCTTGGATTCCGTGGTGGGTTGAAGTTATGTGAGAAACAGTTTGGGCTTAGACGCCATGGGCTAAGAGAGATGGATGGGTATGCTGCCGTATTGTTGTGGCGGGAATATCAGGCGAAAGGAAAGGAACAGGTATTGGAAACCCTGCTGGCTTACAATGTGGCGGATGTGTTGAGTTTGGAAGTGTTGTTGACGGAAGCTTACAACCGCAAGATCAAGTTCACCCCTTTTTCTTCGACGCATCTTCTGCCGGATGTTACGCCGGTGGAAAACCCCTTTCAGCCGGACCCCAAAGTTGTGGACCGAGTTATGAATGCGATGCTGTGGCGATTTTCTTATAGGAGGTAGAGGGGTATAATTAAATAGTAGAAGATGAATTAATGAGCAAAGGGATCATCCTATCTTCGGCTTTAATCTAAATCTCTAATTTCTGGAAACAATTTTGGTTGCAGATAGTAGGTTTCTCACACTTTACAAAACTGGTATGACCCGATGAATAATCCGGCAAAATTGTTACACGGGAAATTCTCTGCCGGACCAATCTGATCGTCCTTGCCGATTTACCCTTCAGAATCCTTGATTCTCACCTTGTTGCCAACCTTCATGCCCTTCTATTGGGCAGTAGAAATGGTGCCCTATAGCTTTACGGTGCTGAGTTGTTCGGTTTTTGGACGGGCCAGGAGACCCGTTCTACGACTTCGAAAGATTTTCCATCAGCTTCAGCACTGCTTACCAAAATAGTTGCGTGATGAGCGCGAATCCGAGCATCTGTCAGGGAGGACGGACGAATGAATCCTTACCAACGCAAAGTCTGCGTGCGGCTTGGAATGATAGTTTTTAGTTGGGTTATCCTCGCGAATTTTAACGTGGCTTTTGCCCAAAACGTAATTCAAGAAGAATACGATTCCTTCACTGTGAATTCCCCGATCATTTCTCGGGATACTCAGGCCATCTCCGCGGAGCCAACCGTTCCGCAAGAAGTGTTTGTGGAAGATAAAGGACCTTCCTTCTTCAATCCCTACGACAATGCTTTTCGCGCTCGGGCTGGAGTCAGTTACTTTGATTTACCGGATGACAGCGAGATTGGTGGCAGCTATGGGTTTGATTACTCGCGGCGTGTGTATGGGCCTTGGGGAGGATATATGAGCTTTGACGCCAATTCCATCTCCCGCGGGACGCAGTTTATGGGGACCTTGGGCATTATTAAACGCTCGGGGATCAGCCCGGACAATTTCCTGACTCGTTTCGGCTTTGGTTTTTTCTTCGACCAGTTCAGCGATACCCGAGTGGATGAGTTCTATGTGTCCCAATTCCGCTTGCATATGGGCTACATGGTTACGCATCAGGTTGCGGTCGGCCTTCGCTATGCGGAACCAATCAGCCGGGATCAGGATGTGATCTTTGTGTCTCCGGGGTTTGGAGCGACCCCCGGATTTATTCGTCCTTCGCAGTTCTGGTCCGGATATCTTTCCTTCCGCAAAGGACCATTGCTGTTAACCGGAGAGGTGGGTTATCGCGATAAACCCAACACCACCACTTTCGGAGCCGGCGGCCGCTATGCCATGTCGAACCGATTGGGAACCTACAGCTATGTCACCTATGAGACCCGCGGGGTATGGGCGGCCAATGTAGGTCTGGAATTTCGCATCGGCAACTCGCCTTGCAACAATTGCAGCACTTGCTCGGGTTGCGGTCCGGTCCATACGCCAATGGATTCTTACTCTGGAGATATTGTTCGCGGGCAACCGGTTACGGATTCCAACTTGGGTACGGTTACTGATGCTTCGGCCGGCGGTATCCTGGATAGCTTTGTTTATGACGACGGTGGTTCTTGGGGTGAGATCTTCAACGATGCGACTTTAGGAACGTCCCTGAATTATAACGCTGCCAAGATGTGGAATGATTTGTTTCTCGATGGTTGCGGTGTTCTCGAGCATGTCGGCCGCCGGAGTGACATTGATCGGGTGACTCCCAAAGTAGCCGAGATTCTCAAGCGGCAACGGGCTGCGGCTGCTGCCAAACAACAAGCTCCGCCGGAAATGCAAGAGGAGCAAATGGAAGAAGAGCCGGTTGTCATGGAACAGAAAATGATGGAAAAGATGATGGAAGAAATGATGGAGTTAAGTTGTGAGGAACTGGTTGCCAAGCTAATTGCCGAAAACCCCAAGGATGCATTCGCCGTCACGCAAGCTCTCTTTGACATGGGCCGCTTTGACGAATGTTGCGAAGAGGCAGCACGGCAACTGGAAATGCCGGAATTGTGTGGGCCAACTGAAGATATTGGCGAGTAACCTTTTGCCTAATTGGGGATAGCCTCGTTCGGTTATCCCCAACCAATCTTAGGTGGCACCCGGTTCCAATTTCCTACAAACCTGGACTAAGTGCTGGGGTAGCTATCTCCAACGTTTCCTATGGGGCATGCTGTCCATGCCGCCTAATAAGCCGCCAATACTTTCCTACAGAATAGTCGCTCCCGATGGAGGTCACAAATGTTCGGCAAGCTTACAAAGATGGTGATATCGCTGGCCATAGCCTTGATGAGTATTTCCGTAGCCGGGGGGCAAACTGTTTCGGACTATGTTCCCAAACAACCGGTGGCATGGAACCAGCAGCCATTCCGGTTTATTACCGACCGCCCGTTGGAACGATCAGTCGAAGTTCGCAATGAGCTGATGAAATTGATTTACCGCCTGGAAAATGAGTTTGGCTTGCCGCGGAATCGGAAAACTATTTACATCCATCTCTTCCGAGATCAAGAGAACTACCAGAAGGCAATTTTGCAAGCCATTCCCAGATTAAAACGAAGGGACATAAAACGGGCCGGTTTATTTTTGCAACGCGAAGGCGTCCCTTATATTTTCGTGTTCTGGCGCAGTCACGACCAATTGCTGACCAGCCTCCGCCATGAGATGGTGCACGCGATTATCAACTCCAGCGTAGGAGAAATTCCCATCTGGCTGGACGAAGGTTTGGCTATGTATTACCAAAACGGCCGCCGCGATGGGTGGGAGCAGCGTTTGGCGGATATTCTGAGTAAAAAAGTGGATGAAGGCTGGTATCCCAACCTGACTCGCCTGGAGAAAATGCACAGCATGAGTCAAATGAATTTGACGGATTATGCAGAGGCCTGGTCTTGGGTGCATCTGTTGATGACAGATGTCCCCAAAGGCCAAGCGATCATTGCCGGCTTCCTGGCCGACCGCCGCCGGGATGTTTATCCCTTGGCACCGATGTCACAACGCCTCATTCAGCAGGTTCGTAGTCCTCATTCTCATTGGTACTCTCACTTTAATGTCCGGCCAACATCCCGGGCACGGCGAGTCCGAGGGGGATGGTTCTTGCGGGATCTGTTCCGGTAGACTTAGTCCCGCTTGGTGGCTGATTGAAAGGGCCGGCTGAATTCAGCTGGCATGGTCTAAGCAATGGCTCCTTGTATTGTTTCCCCGGATAAGAGGAACGTTTTCTTCTAAAGGACACCCAATGAGCGGCCCCTACGATGATTACGAAAATGATTATGAGGACCGATACCGGCGGGAAGGATTTGATGAGAATAATCGCCGGCAGGATTTTGGTCCGTATGATTATGATCCCTACGATCAGAGAGCATACCCCCGCCACGATTATGAACCGCACCGCGGAACCACCATTCTCGTGCTGGGAGTTCTGGGAATAATGGTATGTGCGCCGTTGTCCATTGCCGCTTGGATCATGGGCCACCAGGATCTGCAAAAAATGCAGGATGGAACCATGGACCCATCCGGAGAAAGTACCACACGCGTTGGTCAGGTGCTCGGTATTGTCGGAACTATTTTGCTTTTCCTCAGCATTTGCTTTGTAGGGTTTATAATCGTATTCGTCGCGGGATAAGGTGGATTTCGTTGATTCGGAGGAGATCAATCCGCCGGATACCTGTCCGGCGCAATTGTCGAGTTTGGTATGACTATTCGCCCTTCAGCACCATCAGTTCAACTTTGCGGAACTCGACGGGATGGCTTTCGGATTGCAAGGAGATCGTTCCGCCTTCCAATAATTTGCCATTGTCCAGTTGCGGTTGGGTATAAGAAATCACGGCTTTGCCGTTGACTTTGTGAACGACGGATTTGCTGCCGTGAACTTCCACCTCCACCGTGACCCATTTGTCACCGTGATAGGTTTTTGATTTGGAATTGATACAGTGACGCTTAACCAGCTTGCCATCCATGACGACATGGGTCCCCGGAGTACATAAATTGGCGGTGGGGCGATCTCCTTTGCCGGTCCCGCCCAAAAGTTGCACTTCAATGGAATTGGGGAAGAATTGCTTTTTGGACATCGACTCTGGTGTTTGCCCATGAATCATAATGCCGCTATTTCGTACCGCCCAACCGGGCCCGCCTTTGACCTGGTCGCCGACAAAGCGATACTCGCAACGAATAATATAATGTGAGAACGGCTTCTTGTAAAACAGGTGACCAAACTTGTTGTCCCATTTTTCATACTTGTCGTAGGAGACCTTGAGAATTCCATCCTCAACTCGAAACGTATCTTTATAATTGTCACCAACCTCATGGCCGGCTATTTTTACTTTCCAATCTTTGAGATCCTTGCCGTTAAATAATTGAATCCATTGTCCTTTCTTACCATTGTCTTGACCGTATCCGATAGTTGCGAAGGATAAATACATGATCAGGGCAACCAGCAATCGTTTCATCAGTTCGCCTTTCAAAAATGTGAGGAAAAACTTTTGCCATTGCAAATTTACAAGTCTGGGCTTGTCGCTGCTACAAAAATTCCCACTGAAAATGAAAACTCCGACAAATTTGGATTCGTCTAGAGATTGAGTGCGATACAACAGCAATTTCCATGGAGTTATCCGGATGCCTTTCAAATCCATAACAAAACCCTCTTCTTTGAGACCTTTTGCCGGGGCGATTTTCAGCATGTTATTTTGGGCATTGCTCTCTGCCCAAGCGAATCCCCCTTTACCCTACGGCAAAAAGCCTGACCGATCAGAGGAGAGCAAAAAAGTTGTCCGAAAATTTGATTTGAACGAATACCACAGCCGAATTGTTTACCTCTTTGAGCGAACACCTGGTTTTGGTTCGAAGAGATTTCCTATTGTTATGCGAAAAATTAGATTTGATGTGGTTCAATCTCCGCCCATTGAACCGAGGATTTCTCCCGGTGAGATTAATCCAAATTCGTCCTTGGCGAAGAACGAAAGATTGAAGAAGGTGAACGAGAGATTGGCGAACTATTTCGCCAAAAAGAATCGGATAGTCATCGATCCCAAGTCTCGATACCGGGTCAGGCTTCCCGCGGAAGCTTCAGATAAAGAGAAGGATACCAATAAAACGACTTGGGTAATTCGACGCCTTGATTTAATCGGCTTATTGGATACGGACAATCCCGTTGTCTATATTTCAATGCCCGAACGCAAAAGTCCGTTCTTCGCCGATCAATCGAAAAATAAGACGTCTGTAAATCTCCATTCTTTAGTAAAACAACAGAAAAATAGGACGGCAATAAATCTCCATTCTTTAGCAGAGCAAATGAAAAGCAATAAGGGGAAAAATAGGAATCGAAAAAAACTGCCTACTCGAGAGCCTAACTTATTGGAGTATACCGGCGTTGATTACCTTAAAGATGGAGAAGAGTTATTTGTCAACGTGCATAATCGCTTGCTGAGAATGGTAGGTGCTTTACGGGCAGGCAAACAATGTTTGAATTGCCATTCGGGTATTAGGGAAGGGGATTTATTGGGTGCTTTCTCATATACTTTCGAAAAAAATTGATCGGACTATGCAGCTTTAGGAATTCCAGACGAATCCTGCTCCCTGGGAGCATAGCATTCTTCCAGGGGGTTTTGCGTTGGTATATTTATAGTCATATATAGCAAGATCAACATTCCAAACGTGTCAAATTTGAATGTGCAAAAAACATTCTCTAGTTCTTTGCCCAGTATTACTCTACGGAAACCATAAAACATTAAAGTAATGACGCCCAATGCTATATACCGCCACCGGGTGGCCAGTTTCGGCTGACTGAACATAGAGTGCAAGAGGACAAACATAGCCGGAAGCATCAACACCATATGTTGTTTCCAACACACCGGAGCTAATAAAGCACACAATAAACATATAACGGACCATTCTTGGGCCAAATCGACATTTGATTCGTTTTCCTGCCAACGCTTGCGGAATCCATATGCTATAGACAAAAGCAACAGGACCATGGATCCCCTGACCAGATAATAAGCTAGGTCCGGGGGTAAGTTACCGAACTGAATAAATGCCGGGTGATCTACATATAAGGGATGACCTTTCGGATAGGTTTCTACATATCTGGCAATGGTTGCGGCCAGAGAGAAATTATAAACGCGAGGAGGTTCCAGGACACCTTGATAGGGATAGGCGGATTTCAACGAGGCAATTTTGGAAGCGCGTAGGAACCAAGTTTGATGGCCTTCGAAAGTCTTTTCCATCCCGAGAAATAGCATGGGAAGTAAAAACCATAAGCCGATAAAGGTAATCATCCAAGCGGCTGCTTTGAATTTTCGTTTCCATAGCAAAAAAGGTAAGAATAAAGCGGGAGTTACCTTGTAGATTGTCGCAGTGGCCAACCAGAATCCCGACCAACTTTCTCGTTTATAAGCTAAGGAATAACCTGCTGCGCTTAAAAAAAATAGTAAATAGATTTGTAGTCCACATTCATCTAAATCGCGGAGCAGAAAAGACAGGGTTATGGCAAGAGTGCCCAAAGCAGCAAGGATAGGAGTTGCGGGAGACACCTTAGTTTCTGTTTTTACCAGTTGTTTCCAGATCACATAACATCCATATAAAACCCCGATTGCCAGAAGGTAATAAAAGGTTCGAGTCCAATAAATAGGGCCAATGGTAAATAAACTATTGATAGCCATTCGGCCTAATGGATATATCTCTGCACCGGGATAAATATAAGCTTTTCCAGAAAGGAATCCGTTTCCAGTATACCGGTGTACAAGGAAATCATTTTTCCGGACAAAAACTGCGATATAACCTTCTACCAAAACCAGGACCAGCAATAAGAGGTATACAACACGGCGGAAGGCAGCATTATTTATCCAAAGGTTGAATAAATTCAATTTTGTTGGCATTGATTTTCCTGGGATGGAAAGGATGGAGATTGGTGGTTGTTTGAAAACTCAATACCATATCGCAAACTAGCGTAAAATTCCAATTCGCCACATTTCGGTTAGATTTTGGCGGAAGTAATAGAAACCAATCTCTGCAAGTGGGGATTTCTAATCTCTTTTATGGGCGGTAACTACCATACAATCGGCTTGGTTGGTAAGGCAGCTAAAGTAGCAGACTAAGCGGGAAAAGAGCGATCGTTGCAACCAGGGATAACTGGGGATCCGGTGAATCCTGGAGGCTAATTTCGATGATTTTCTCAGCCAGGAACTATGGCGTAACTGTTGTATTGAATCCACTTGAAATCCGGTCTCCTCTAACATTTGTTGCAGAGTAAAAGGAGTGAAATGGGTTAAATGGCGGGGTAAATCCAATCCACACCAAGCGGGTCCAAACCACCGAAACGGCAGGCTATCGATGTTTGGAACTGCGATTACTATTTTCCCTTTCGAAGTTAGTAACTCATTGGCGGCTTGAAGAACCTCTCGGGGATTATGAACATGTTCCAACGACTGCCACATAGTTATGACATGAAAATACTCCAGAGGTAATTCATGGTTCGGCAGTGAGCCCAGTAAAACATTGACATCCTTGTCTTCACGCAGATGGGCCACAGCCCGGTCGGAAATATCAAGCCCCGTCACCTCCCAACCTAGCTGTTTCATCCGCTGGAGAAACAACCCCGATCCACAACCAAAATCCAGAAGCTTGCCGCGGTCGCCGATAAAGGTTTGTTGCGACGAGCGTAATAACCATTTTGGGCAGGAAGAAAAGCGGCGTTTTTTTTGGCGGTACAAGGGATCGTATGGTTGATATCCGGGGGGATAAAATTGGCTGATCCCCAGCGGGTCCGGTCGCGGATTGGTAAAGCATAGCCCGCAGCGGTCGCAGCGAACCACCGCGAACCATAGCCCCTTCTCTCCGCCTAACCAATCCGGTCCCTCCAAGATGGGTTGCCAATTCCAACTCAAGCAAAGTGGACAAGCAATCTCTTCCCACTCAAACCGCTTTGTTGGAGTGGGTACTTCAGACAGGCTGGGTGGCAAAAATGGCATAGGAAATTCCGAACCGCTCCTTCGGTAGGGATTTGTGACAGAAAGAATATAGCGGGATTGGATAATTGGGTCAATCGAGAGCCGGGGGGGCTGGAAATTGGGATTCTTCAGACATTTAAGGTGCCATGGTCGCCCTGCCATTCTGAATCTTCCGAGATTCTGCCTGAAAGCTATGTATTGTGAGCAAGCTTCAGACCAATAGGCGGATTCCCAACCCAAAATTCAGTGGGACATCCGAACCGCGTTCACCGGGTCCGTTGGCCACCCTTGGTCGGTAAGGGATTTCCCAGCGTATCTTTATTGGCTTGAAATCCGTTGCCGTCCACATCCACAAAAATCGGATTGCTGATGGCAGTTGGGTTTTGCCGTCCCCACATTGGCCCCATGATTTCACCCAGCGTCGAGTTTTCTCCCACAGCAACCACAATAACGTGGGCATCCTCCTTCAATTCGACTGACATCTGATGCTTAAAGCGAAGGACCGATTTTTTGAATAACTCCCCATGCGACTTTCGGGTGAAGTTCAGCTTTGGAGCCGGTCGCCCATTTACCAGAACTTGAACTCGGTCGATGTCGAACCAATTGGGACAATAAACTGTTACCTGCAAATTTCCTTTTCCGGAAGTGAGTTTCAAATCATCCCCCGGGATAGCGTTTTCCAGTTTCACGGTAAGGAACGGCCCATTGGTCATGATGATGTGGCCCTGCTTGCTTTCCCGCACAATCTCCAAGGGATCGATCTTCCCGGGAACTTTGGTATCACAGCGGATGTAGTTCCGCAGCCCCATGGAGCCGTGATTGTTGTAGAGGGCATCGGTGTTTACCACCCCCGGGATGCGATATACTTGATACAGGAGTTGGA
>CAZPPD010000106.1:0-11444 GCA_964588185.1 uncultured Alcaligenaceae bacterium
GTCGGCATCCAACAGGATCAACGCTTTGTTGTGATATTTTGCCGCGGGCAATTTCCAATAGCTGGTAGTCCAAACCTCAGGTTGCAAAGCTTGGCTTTTCCCATCAGCGTTTACTTGCAGGACTTTTCCTTGCGGCCCCAATGCGGCCGACACCATATGGTGTTTCCGGTTATCGTTGCATTTCCCGTTCAAGCGGAGAAGCTGATAATTCTTCCAGATTTCCGTCCCTTGATAACTGTAGCTGTAATTAATCAATAGGATCTTTACCCGAACTTGGGATTGGTTGGAAACAATCGTAGTACCGTCGTCTTGGCGTTTTATGGTGATGCGATTGTGACCCACGGATTTGTTATCCACCATGACCGAATAGTCCCGGGTCTCAATATTGTCTGCTTTGAGGAAGGAGATTTGCCACGGAGAAATCAGCACTCCAACTCCAAACACTAGTTTTATAGCTTCCATTCTCAAGGCCATTCCTCCTTTTCTCTGGTTTCCACCTAATGATAACAACCTTATAACGGAACCCGGAATCTCCGCCAAGACGAACTGTTTTTCTGGAGAATCAGGTTTCTTGTTGTTCTTGGCGAATCAGAATGGATAATCCGTAGTGTTTGATTCCCTCATTCTTGAATACGCGGCGATTAAATGATTTGGACACAAGTTTACGATCCGACTCCGTGGTTGGCTTTATCTACTTTTTTGGCAGGTTTGCCCATCTTGCTGCTTTTGGGTTTATTAGCGAGTGGACGAGTTTCGGCTCATCTTGCCGCCTTAGCCGGATTGGCGGCAGCAATAATCGTGGCAACCTTCTTTTATGTCCCGGAGATGCCCGATATTGCCGGCTATGGAAATCAAGTGTCCGCTTGGAGTCCTTCCGTCCTGGCTGCCGGAGGAAATGGCATTCTCTTTGGGCTAATGCCAATCGGGTTGATCGTGTTTACGGCCATCTTTCTATATGCCCTGACCCTGGAAACCGGCCACTTCGAGATAGTGAAATACTCGGTAGCCTCTCTTTCGGATGACCGCCGTATTCAAGCTCTATTGATTGCTTTTTGTTTCGGGGCCTTTGTCGAAGGTGCCGCGGGTTTTGGAACGCCGGTCGCTATCTCCGCCGCATTAATGATGGGTGCGGGATTTCGGCCTTTGTATGCTGCCGGTTTAGCCTTGTTGGCCAACACTTCACCAGTGGCATACGGAGCATTGGGAACACCAATCCTGATGCTGGCCGAAGTCACCAAATTGGATCTAATGGATTTGAGCGCCATGACGGGAAGGCAATTGCCTTTCTTTTCGGTTATCGTTCCCATTTGGTTGGTTTGGGTTATGAGTGGTTGGCGGGGTGTAATTGGTGTGTGGCCCGCCTTGTTGGTAACAGGCGGCAGTTTCGCTTTGGTTCAGTTCTTAGTCTCAAATTTTCACGGCCCTTGGTTGGTGGATGTGGGCGGTGGCTTGATCTCGCTGATTGCCTTGGCACTTTTCCTCAAGGTTTGGCAGCCAAAACAGCCTTGGCATTTTCCTGATGAACCGCACCCCGATACGACCGTGCAGGAAGAAGAAAAACCGACGTACACCAGGAACCAAATCATCTCCGCTTGGATTCCTTGGGTGCTGCTATCACTGTTGGTATTTTTATGGGGAATTCCGCAAGTCAAAGATGTGCTGAACGGACCAACGGTCGGTTTTGAAGTCCCCTTCCTCCATAACAAAATCGCCCGGGGACCAGAGGTTGTAGCGGCAGAATTGGCCAATAAACCGGAAGGAGCAGTTTATAATTTCAACTGGCTTTCAGCGACGGGAACGGCAATTTTCATCGCCGCAATTCTCTCGGCATTCTGGCTCCGTATTGGACCCGGACGATTTCTTAGGATCTTTCTGGAGACCCTTTACCGTGTTCGCTGGGCATTGTTTACCATTGCTTGCATGTTGGCAATCGCCTTCATCACCCGTTACAGCGGCATGGATGCATCCTTGGGCTTGGTGTTTAAATCCTTGACGCGGGGATTGTATCCGTTGTTCGCGGCGTTATTGGGATGGTTGGGTGTGGCTCTGACAGGATCGGACACTTCTTCCAATGCCCTTTTCGGAAGTCTGCAAACCATGACCGCGAGCCAGTTGTCGCTGTCCGACGAAGGCATCTTGCCCTTAGAAACGAAACAGGCCCAGATTCTCATGGCTTCGGCCAATAGTTCCGGCGGGGTCATGGGGAAAATGATTGATGCTCAGAGTATTGTTGTGGCTTCAGCGGCGACGCAACAAGGGGGGAATGAGGGAGCTATCCTGCGCTTTGTATTTTGGCATAGCCTGGTGTTGGCGTTGCTGATGGGGGTATTGGTTTTAATGCAAGCTTATGTTTGGACGTGGATGATACCGGGTTAAATTTCAACCTTTAGCGTGAAAAGGACCATGTACTTGCCCAGAAAGTTTTATGAGCAAGTAGTGTCATCATTTCATCCACCTCCTCTGATTTCCTATTTTTAGAATTCATTGCAGGGATTAAAGCATGCCCCGGATCACCTTCCACAGGGTCAGACAACCTCTATACCGCTTTGACAATTTTCTCCCAATGAAAAATTCATGGGAAAAATGATAGGTGCATAGGCTGAATTCTCGCGAATCTAATTACCAACTTCAGATCCCACGTATTGCTATTGATCTCACCTTACTCCACTTTTCTATAATGAAAAAAAGAGTCCTCTCTCCAGGAGAATCCCATGCAAGATCGTATCGCCTATCAGGGTATCACTTTTGATGATGTCCTGATGGAACCCGCCTTTAGCGATGTCCTTCCCGGCGAAGTAGAAGTAAAAACGCAACTGACCCGAAACATTCGACTAAATATTCCCGTCGTCTCTTCTCCTATGGACACGGTCACCGAGAGCGAACTTGCTATTGCACTCGCTCAAGAAGGTGGTATAGGCATCATTCACAAAAACATGTCTATCACCCGGCAGACCACCGAGGTCGACAAGGCCAAGCGGAGCGAGAACGGGATTATTACCGATCCCATCACTTTGCCGCCTGAGGAACCGGTCAGCACCGCCCGCCGCATTATGGAACAGCATAATATCAGCGGCGTGCCGATTGTGGTCGACGGTTATTTGCGTGGGATTCTTACTCGACGCGATCTGCGCTTTTTGACAGATAACAATCTGTTGATCTCCGAGGTGATGACCAAAGAAAACCTCGTAACAGCACCGGAAAATACGACACTTGAAGCGGCTGAACGGATTTTAACGGAAAATAAAGTCGAGAAATTACTGCTTGTTGACGAAAATTATAAACTGAGAGGCCTTATCACCATCAAGGATATCGACAAGCTCACGCGTTTCCCTTCCGCCTGTAAGGATGAACGCGGCAGGCTAAGGGTGGGAGGTGCCGTCGGTGTGGGTGATTTTGAGCGTGCCGAATCATTGATTGCAGCTGGGGTAGATGTGTTGGTGGTGGATTCGGCCCATGGGCATACGCAGAATGTTATTAAAACCGTTCGCGAGTTAAAGAAACGCTTTCCTATTGATGTTATTGCCGGCAATGTCGCTACCAAGGAAGGTGCTCAAGATCTTGTCAAAGCCGGAGCGGATGCAATCAAAGTTGGCATTGGGCCCGGGTCGACTTGTACCACGCGTATCGTCTCGGGAGTCGGGGTTCCTCAAATTACCGCGATCTTGAATGCCTCCTAGGGAGTTGCCGGGACCTATGTACCCATCATTGCGGATGGGGGAATTCGCTATTCCGGAGATATCACCAAAGCCATTTCTGCCGGAGCGCACTGTGTGATGTTGGGTGTTTTATTGGCCGGTTTGGCGGAAAGTCCCGGTCAGACCATTATCTACAAAGGACGCAGCTTTAAAACGTATCGGGGAATGGGCTCTCTTGGGGCCATGGGCGATGGATTCGGCGACCGCTATCGTCAAAGTCAAAGTACGGCCGGCAAGATGGTGCCCGAGGGAGTTGAGGGCCGGGTTCCTTACAAAGGTCCGCTGGCTCCGTTTGTCTACCAAATGGTTGGCGGGTTGCGTGCCGGCATGGGATATTGCGGCACGCGAAACATCGAGGATTTACGCACCAAATCTCGTTTCATAACCGTAAGCGGGGCATCGGTGCAGGAGAGTCATCCCCATGACATTGTTATTACGCATGAAGCGCCTAATTACAGCTCGCGAGCTCATTTTGCCAATACCGATGGTGATTATTAGTCTGCTGCCGTTCCTGGCAGCGACTTTTTGTCATGCCCAGGATAATTTGAAACCAACTGAAGAAGTAGAAACCTTAAGGTTTAGTCGGGATCCAAAGAAACCGGCTCAAACTCCAAGTCCCAAAGCAACTAAGAAAAAAGTGCGGACACTTACCTTTAGCCGTCCGCCGGTTGCTCCGCCGCCTGCTACGAAAAAACCAGAACAATCGACTGAACTACCATTGGAACTCCCTGCTCCCAAGGTCATTCGCGAACCATCGACCAAAGAAAGTACAACGCCTGAGACTTTTCCAACTCCCGAAGTAAATAAACCGGATCCGCGGACTTTTCCTAATCCTCTCTTAGAGGAACCGGTTGTTCCCGTTGTACCAAAGGCTTCAAGAACAACTCAACAAGGAATAAAAACACCGCCCCGGTTTGATCCTCGCGTGCAACCTGTCCAAGTAGGAAGAGGGGGTCCCCCAGAAGACCTCGTTGCCGGCCTTCCGGATATTGAGCTGCTTCTCCGCAAAGGATTGCCCGGCCGGGATGTTCTTTTTCAATTGCAATCGGAAAAGTCGCTCCGCGAACGAATTCGCCAAGAGGGTCTCAGTCGAGCCACTCCGGAACGGGTGGAATTCCCTGAAGACATTGACGTTATTGATGAAGTTTACCAGGGTCGCTTTTGGCCTCAGTCCTATAAAGCCGTGGAGCCCAACTATGTAACTTACCGTCGACCCTACTTCGCCCAGAAAAACTTTGAACGCTATGGTTGGGAATTACCGGTCGTGCAACCGCTCGTCTGTGCCGGCAAGTTTTACTGGGATGTATTTTTCCTTCCCTACAACATGGGAACCGAACCTTTGCGCAAGTATGAGAGCAGCGCGGGTTATTGCCTCCCGGGAGATCCTGCTCCCTTACGCTTGTACCCGCCCAGATACAGTCTGACGGGGCTGGCAACACAAGGATTGGCCCTTTCAGGATTGTTTGCCGCGTTTCCGTAACCACGAATTATTCTGTCAGAACATAAGAAACCGCCGGTAAAGGGATCCACTGCCGGCGATTTTTGTACCTGGATTCGCAAGAATTCAGGCAACCGCACCTGTTATGGGACTGAACTTTGGCAAATTCAGCTACTATTTCTATTCCTTGGATAATTCCTCCCATTCCTTCAAACTCCGCACACCCGGTATTTTCTGATTTTCTTGCGAGATAAGATATGTCTGAATTCCCGCTTCTTTAAAGACCCCAGCAACATCAGTATTTCCGGAAACCGCAAATACTGAGTCTTTAGAATCAAAAGAAACGTGTTCCGATATTACCTTCATATGGCCCTTTAATGCTGCCGCCATTTCCTGGTGGTATTATGGTTTTCCCAAGAGTGGCCCCCTTGGAAAAGGCGGCACATCTTTCGGCGGATTGCTTTGCACCCAGAACCGCACACGCCGATAGGTAATTGGAGAGGGAACTGTACAAGCGAAATAAACAATAGAAAATCCGGCCTTCGCTTTTGTCCCCAGGAATTTGGCCGCAGAAATATTTCGAGGAATATCATTAAGGGACTTGGATTCCCACTCCCTTATAGCGGCCTTCGCAAGAGCTGACTCCACATCAACCAAAATTAATTGCTTTGGGTTTACCAGAAAAACACTAGCGCGGTCTTCTGCGAATTTTTCCGCGTTCTCGGGGGTAAAACGAAAGGCAAACTCAGCTAACTTTATTTTTCCTGATAGGTGAAATTTCGCTTGAGCCGAACCATCAGGGGCCGAAGTGGTTTTCTGCAACTTTGCCTCAGGATTTTTCAGCATTTCCGGTTTGAAGAACTCAAAATTTACCGGCCAACCACCTACTATCCCTTCTTCGCTGGGGTCGGCTTTTATCAATAATCCAGTCAACTCCACCGGCTTGCCGGGAAAAGCAAGTTCGTCAAATCCCACGGCGATAATTTTTGGTGGCTCCGGTCCCGGCCAGAAAAACCACAGCAAAAAACCAACCGGAAGCAATGCCAACAACACCAGCAGCATTCCCAGCAAAATCTTATTGGGACGTTGTTGGCTGACTTTCGTTTCCAATTGCCTGCCCATTTGCTCGGGCGTCGGTTTCACCGGTTTGGGAATATCTCGGGGTTTATCCATGGTCCTGTTGTAAACGGTTGCGAATTTCGGTGGTGGAAATGTCCAAATGAAAGCGCTCGCGAGGTATCTCTTGGAACAAATCCGCCCCGCTTGGTGGAACCTTAAGGTCCCCCAAACATACTACTTTACCCTCAGAGTCTTTCCGAGCAGCAACTAAAAATCGGCAGCCTTGTTTGCGAAGAAACTGCAAGGCCTGTTCCATTCCTCCAGGGTAACCGGAATAATATTTTGGTTCAAAAATTCTTGCGGCAGTGTCCGTACCTACTGCGAAAGCAACTCCTGGAAAAACGGCCGCTTTTTCCACGAATGTCGGACAGCGGGTAATCCAAACGGAATGTTTACCGGAAAATTGTTCTAAGCGAGGGTAAATTTCGTTTTCGGATAAGGCGGGTTTGTCAACGTTGTGAACGCACAGTTCAAATGATGCTGGATGCTGGCAAATTTCTTGCGCCGCCTGCGCTAATCCAAGATGGCCTTGATGTAAAGGATTAAAAGATCCGGGCACCAGCAAGGGCGGAAGAAATTGGGGGTGTTCGAAATGACCGTCTGGATGGTAAAGGAGGGTCCTCAGATTCTCTTGAAAAAATTCTTGTAATGAATTCACCGCGGGTAATCAAGCTGCTGGGAATACTCTTAAATGATTTCCAATTCCGTTTCTTCAATTAAATGCAAAAACTCTTCCGGAGTTTGTGCTTCTTCTAAGCCATCCATAAATTCAGGCCGCAACAACATACGTGACAATCGTGCCAACACTTGCATATGTAACCCGGAATCACGACACAACACAAGGAAAAAGTGGCCCGTCAGCCCCCCACTGGGGGCTCCAAAGGGAATTCCATTCAAACATCGCCCGTAGGCAATCACATCGTCGCCTAATGTATTGGGGAGTGGCCGATGAGGATGAGGGAAAGCGATTCCGGAGTGAATTGATGTGGATCCCATTTCTTCTCGTTGACGAAGAGCGGCCAAGATGGCGTCGGGATCATAGATTTGCCAGGTTTGTTCTGCGAGATTGACCAGAGCTTTTAAGACGGAAGAGCGAGTTGAAGCTTTTAGCGGAATAGCAATCGTTTCTTCTGTTAAGAGAGGTCTGATCAAAAGGTCTTTGACATTCTTTCCGGCGGCCCCAGCTTCCACTGCTAATAATTCTTTATCCGTGTAATTCGGCATCTGATTTTCAATCCATTGATTTATCTCCACCGGATGGAACCGCCATTGTCCAGAGACTTTTTGTCCGGGGAGATAGCCGCGGTTTGCCATCTTTAATACCTCCCGCGCATCGCGTTGAAGGTAAACCGCCAGTTCATCAACACCCATCATATCCGTGGCCATTTCGGCACCCTCCTTTCTCCTTTTGTCGAAGAACCATTGGTTCTCTCGATTTGTTCCTGGTTATTTTTTCCCTGATTCCTGAGCATTGTGCTGGAGTAATCCGGGCAAATCGAAAGATTTGCCACCCTTAAGTAATTGTAATTGTGCTTGGGTTTGTTGACCCAATCCAAATAACCGGATAAATCCTTTTGCAGCTTCATGATCAAACTGGTCATCCGCATCATAAGTGGCCAGTTGTTTACTGTACAAGCTATAGTCACTTTAGCGTCCGGTTACCGTAGCCATCCCTTTATATAATTTTACGCGTGCCGTTCCACTTACGAACCGCTGGTTGCTGGCAACAAACTGGAATAAATCCTGATGGAATGCACTGAACCAAAGTCCATTATAAATTATATCCGCGTACTCCTGAGCCACCAAGGTCTTGAAACGCTGAGCTTGCTTGCTCAGACATAATGTTTCCAATTCCCGGTGAGCATCATGGAGAATTACCGCAGCAGGGGCTTCATAGATTTCGCGCGATTTAATACCAACCAAGCGGTTTTCTACGTGGTCAATCCGCCCAACTCCATGGCGACCGCCAATCTCGTTGAGCTTGTCAATTAGGGGCACCCCTTCCATCCGTTTACCATTAAGAGCTACAGGAATTCCGGATTCAAACTCCAACTCCAGGTATTCGGGTTCATTCGGCGCCTTTGTCGGATTGACCGTCCAAGCGTAGGCATCCTCGGGCGGCTCATTCCACGGATCTTCAAGAATACCCGCTTCGCAGCTTCTTCCCCAGAGGTTAAGGTCTAAACTGTAAGGGCTTTCTTTGGTCGCTTCCACTTCGATGCCATGTTTGGCGGCATATTCCAATTCCTCGGGCCGAGACATTCTCCATTCGCGGACCGGGGCAATAATCTTCAGGTCTGGAGCAAGCGTTTGGAAAGTGACATCAAAGCGGACCTGATCATTGCCTTTTCCGGTACACCCGTGCGCCACTGCCACCGCATTTTGTTCCCGGGCCACATCGACCATCAGCTTGGCAATCAAGGGCCTGCCCAAGGCAGTGGCTAATGGATATTTCCATTCGTAAAGAGCACCGGCCATCAAAGCCGGGAATACAAAGCAATCCACGAATAAATTGCGGGCATCATTGGTGACCGCTTCCACGGCACCGGTTTTCAGAGCTTTCTGTTTTATTCGTTCGAGATCGTCCACTTGTCCCAGATCAACGGTAAAGGTCACCACATCCAGGTTGTAATTCTCCATCAACCAGGGAACCATCACCGAGGTGTCCAACCCGCCGCTGTACGCCAAAATTACTTTGTCTCTTGCCATTAACCTTTGCCTTTTGAGGTTGTCTTTGGTTTTTGTTGAACCCGAATCACGAGCAACCAGTCCAAATGACTGATATATTCCATCAACATTCACTATATTCCCTTTATAGGGAAAAACTTATGATCCGGTGGACCGATGTCTTTGTCAACGGCTTTTCGTCTTTTGTTACCTCGCCAGATTTACTCCGCAATGGTTGCACAAGCACGTTCGGAATTACCCAACGAATGTTGCGGTATTTTGGCGGCGCCGCAGAAGAGTACTCCTATCCGTTGGGTCGAACGCCAATATGCCCTGATAAATGCCGCCGCCAGCCCGGTTCTCTATGAATCCGATGCCATGAGCATGTTCAAAGCCTTTAAAGACATGCGGAAACGCGGGTTGGAAATTGTTGCTATTTATCATTCCCACCCTACTTCGGCCCCAATTCCAAGTAAGACCGATCTGAAACGCAATTACAGCCCGGAAATCGTTAACTTCATCATCTCCCTGACACGGGATAGCACTGACATAAAAGGCTGGTGGTTAACGGCGACAGAATATCATCCTGCAGAATGGGATTGGGTGGACTACACTCCTGTACAATGGAGTTTGCGACCTTCGGATAGTGGAATACCTAAACTGCTTGCCAATTCTCACCCTGCAACCCCTTCTCCTCACCTACCAAGGCCATGGGCAAGATGGGAGACACATGTGGGTTTGGGTAGTATGTTTGATATTGACGGTTTTGCGGAAAGGCCGCTACAGTGAATCTTCTTCCCACCAAAACGTGTTTATTTTTCCTAGAAGAGTTGTTTGATGCCTGATTTTTCCAATTTGAAAAGCACCTGTGTCGTCGGCTTACAGTGGGGGGATGAGGCCAAAGGGAAGATTGTCGATTTGCTTTGCGAGAACAGTGATTTTGTGGTCCGCTATAACGGCGGTGCCAATGCCGGTCATACAGTTGTCAAGGAAGGGAAGAAATTCAAATTTTCATTACTGCCCAGCGGGGTACTCCGACCCCATGTAACCTCCATTATTGGCAATGGATTGGTTGTTCACCCGGTAAAGTTTCTCGAAGAGGTGCAACAGCTCAAGGACGCGGATATTCCTGTCGGGGATAACCTGGTCCTGAGTGATAGAGCTCATCTAATCTTCCCTTACCACATCGAACAGGAACGACTGAACGAGGAACAGAAGGGCCAAAACCTGGGAACTACCGGACGGGGGATCGGTCCTTGTTATCAGGATAAAGTTGGCCGAATAACCGGGATACGGGTAGGGGAATTAATCAGCTCACAATTATTTCGGGAAAAGGTGCGGAATGTGGTTGCCCGCAAGAACCGCTTATTGCGTGCCTTCTCGGAATCACCCCGGCAATTTGATCCGGATGAACTTGCCGACGAATACCTTCGCTACGGAGAACAGATTAGTCCTTACATCAAGGATAGTGCTCGGATTTTGCATCAGGGATTGCAAGAGAATAAGACCATTCTCTTTGAAGGAGCCCAAGGGAGTCTCCTGGATATTGATCATGGAACGTATCCTTATGTAACCAGTTCGAATAGTACGGCGGCTGGTATTTGGAGCGGGTCGGGTGTTTCACCGAGAAAAGTCGGTACCATCATCGGTATCATCAAGGCCTACACCACCCGTGTGGGCCAGGGGCCTTTTCCGACCGAACTGGATGATGGATCGGAAGGCATAGGCGAGCGCATCCGCCGGGCAGGCAATGAATATGGCACAGTAACCGGGCGGCCCCGAAGGTGTGGTTGGTTGGATGCGGTGGCTTTGAAATACACCGCCACATTAAATGATGTCGATCTTCTTAGTATCATGTTGTTGGATGTGCTTGCGGGCTTGCCGGAACTCAAGATATGCACGGCATACGAATTGGATGGCGAAAAGATCGATTTCTTCCCGCTGGACCTTGGCCTATTGGACCGCTGCAAGCCTATCTACGAAACCCTCCCCGGCTTTTCGGAGCAGGTAACTGAAATCAAGAAAATCTACGACCTGCCCTCGGCGGCGAGGAAATATTTGGACCGCATTAGTGAAATTTTGGACCGGCCGGTGGCGATTGTTTCTGTCGGTCCCGACCGTGAACAAACCATGTTTGCCGATTGACAAGAACTCAGATCCAAACAAATACAGAACGGAGAACCAAGTGTCTGCTGGTTTAAGTCCCAGCCCAACTAAAGAAGAAAGCTTTGCCGCTCTGGGTTTGTCGCCGGGACAATTACCTCGCCATATTGCCATCATCATGGACGGCAATGGCAGGTGGGCAAAGCAACGGGGTTTTCCCCGCATTGAAGGCCACCGCCGCGGAGTGACAAGTGTTCGCCGGACCATCGAAGAATGCTGTCGATTAGGAATCGGCCAACTGACTTTGTATTGCCTGAGTGTAGAAAATTGGAAGCGACCCCAGGGCGAAATTGATTTCTTGATGGCCCTTCTGAAGGAATACTTGATCGCCGAACGTGCGGAGATCATGGACCAAAACATCC
>CAZPPD010000107.1:0-11439 GCA_964588185.1 uncultured Alcaligenaceae bacterium
GATTGTTCCGGCAGCAAGTCTTGAATATCCGCAACGTGTTGGAGATCCGAAATCCCTCGAACCAGCCCCGGCCAACTCGATATAAATTTGAAAACCGGAACTGTAACCAGCACCAGCAAGCCGATCAGAGCCAATAGTTGCCCTGAAGTCAATTGTTCCCTGCCTAAATAAATAAAGCTAAAAGACAGCACAATTAGGATTAGAAAGCGCTGGCTTGTTATCATCAGGAGAAACTGAGATGACTTTTCCAGGGCATTTTGGGCAATTACGATTTCTTCCATACTTGTTTTCAGTTTTCGAATCTCGGCTGGTTCCGCATTCATTTGTTTGATCGCCGTTATCTTTTGGAGGAGCTGAATTTGATTGCTTGTTTGACTATTTTCAGTGAGTTCAACTTCCTGGTATTTCCTATAAAACCGAGGAGTCAATAGAGCGAAAATACAGATGAAGAGCGCAAGACCACCCAAGAACAAAAAAAACACCGGGATACAAAAGAATCCAATTATGGCCATTGCCACCAGTGGCAAACAAAGGTCAAACAGGCGAAGGCAGAGGCTAAGAATATTAGAGGATC
Source organism: uncultured Alcaligenaceae bacterium (assembly GCA_964588185.1). Classification (GTDB taxonomy): domain Bacteria; phylum Planctomycetota; class Planctomycetia; order Gemmatales; family Gemmataceae; genus CAZPPD01. The sequence continues at coordinate 575 of CAZPPD010000107.1, forward strand.
GCAGGTAGTTGATACTATTCAACAATGACAGTAACGCCCCCATTTGGCGGTGTTGGAAAAAGGCCAGAGGATAGAAAAGCAACCGCTGTAAATGAGGCGGGTGTGTCTTCCTATTCACCTCATCCAAGACATTCCTGAGCACTCTTTTCCGCCACAGGTGGATAACAATAATCATTAGCCCCCATACTATTCCAATTCCTTGATACCAACTGATATTTATGCTGTTTTCCTTGGCAAAGACATCATCAACTAAATATTGCAATGCGAACGGAATCCCCAGCAATAAAACGGAAAGGAATAGCGATAGCACCAAAAGGAAAATTACCCCACCGCGAATAGAGCGGATAATAGTTGCTAGATATTGCCGGGCAGATCTGGAAGGAGCGATTTCTCCCAGCCGACTTGTAGGTGTGAGCAGAAACAAACCACCGGTCCAACCCTCCTCAAAATCAGCCCTCCGCATCTTTACAAGGCCTTCGGCAGGATCACCTAAGACGACCCAGTCACCCTTTGCTTCGTACAAAACCAAGTAATGATAGCCTTTCCAATGAGCGATCGCCGGCAAAGCTAAGTTGCTAAGATGCCCATAATCGGTACTGACCGCCCGGCACTGATAGCCGATTTTTTCCGCAGCTTGTAGTAAGCTCAAGCCACTAGCACCATCGGAATCAACATAAGCGATATCTCGAAGCCGTTCGACTGATAATCGAACATTGTGGTAGCGGGCAATCATTGCCAGGGAAGCAGCTCCGCAATCACTTTCATCTTGCTGGGCAATAAAGGGATAGTTCTTTTTCAGGCCAAACCAGCTACGCCGGCCTTGCATGCGAACGACAGAAGAAGGCGTGATTTCCGTGTCTTCGAGACTTTCCCAAGGAATGGCAGGTGCACTTTCCGTAGGTGGCTGCCTTATACCAAACCGCTTGGCCACCTCCTCACGAACTGTGTATTGCTTGAGGCGTTCTTCGAGCTTTTCCTGTAACTGCGGGGTAGAGGCCACCAATTGGGCAAACTTTTCCCGGCTCAAAGCCGCACATTCGATTCGTGACAGGGCAATGACACTGGCATAGCGTGGTTCGTCTTTGAGTAGGGCTCGTTCCCCAAAGTAATCGCCAGGGCCCAAGTAAGCCAAAACTGTGCCGGCGTTCCCTTTGCCTTTGGTTACTTTGGCTTCTCCGTCGGTTAGTACATACAAATAATCTCCCGGATTCCCTTCCCGGACAATTGTTTCTCCTTCTGAAAAAGTCTTCATCTCGAATTGATTCAATAATCGGGCCAATTCCTTGGCTCGCAACACTCGGAGAAACGAAGCCGTCTGCAGGAAGCGGGCCAAAGCCCGGTTTTGGATAAGGCGTTCAAACCAGGGACGAAGCTGGGGATTATCTTCCAGTAATTTGTGGAATACCTCCCGGCGGATTTTGAACAAAACACTAGCTTCGGCAGCCCGAACGGTGGCACTGCGTGGTTGCTGCTGCAACAAGGCATGTTCCCCGAGAAATTCCCCGGCGGATAAGGTGGCCAAGGTCATTGATTTGCCTTCGGGTCCCGTTTTGAGAATGCGTACTTTTCCCGAATAAATAAGGTAGGCAGCATTTCCCGATTCTCCTTCTTTTAGGATTACTTGGCCCATTTTGAAAGAAACAAAGTCAAGTTGCTGAATCAGGATTGCCAGATTCTCCTGTGTCAATTGAGAGATTAGGAAATGGTTTTCGAATAATCGGCGAACCTCGGATTCCAATTGCGGGGTTATCATAATTCTTGAATTTTCTCCTGAAATTTGAGTGAATCCTGTGATGATATTTCGTATCCTGTGTTGAGGGGGAAATACAACAATTTCCAAAACATTATCCCAATCCGAAATAACATCCGCATTCCCCAGGCGGGAAAAATTACGCCCATTAAAATCCCTATCCCTCTCCAAGGGAAACGACCTGATATTCCATATTACTTGGATTTTCGAGGCGATTTTCCAAGAGATGTGCATTTATAAAGTAGAAAGTCCTTTACTGAGATTCCTGTACTTTGTTTATTGCACTTTCGCATAAGAAGGAAGCACGAAGGTGTCAGACTTAAATTCTATTCCTGGAATCCGATTGAATGAACGGGAATACACCTTGCAAGAGGTTTTCGCCCATCTTAAGGCGGGCAACCGTTTGGATGGATTGCTGCGATCGGCCGTCAAGGAGTTGGTCCTTTTCCAAGCAATTGCGGAAGCGGGATTGGCAGTGAGGGAAGAGGAACTGCAAAAAGGAGCGGACGATTTTCGAACGGCTATGGGTCTTCAGAAAGTAGCCGACACCGAGACCTGGCTCAAGCAGCGGGACTGGACCTTGGAGGATTTCGAAGAAGTGGTGGAGCGGCGGCTCCTGAAGAACAAGTTGGTCGAGCAAATCACCCAAGGCAAGATTGAGAACTACTTCCTGCAGCATCGCCATGAGTTCGATCAGGCAGAGATTGCCCACTTGGTTGTCGATGAAGAAGCATTGGCAAGCGAATTATTATCCCAGTTGGAAGAAGAGGAAGAAAATTTTGCGACGCTGGTTTCCCGGTTCTCAACCGACGAGAGTACCAAACAATCAGGCGGATTGTTGGGAGTATTTGGCCGCAGTCAACTGGTATCGGCTATCCGCGAAGCGGTTTTCCAGGGTGAAGAAGGCCAGGTCGTTGGGCCCGTTCAAACCGCCAAGGGATATCATTTGGTACGAATTGATCGATTTCATCGTGGAGAATTAACTCCTGAGGTAAGGGCAAACATACGAGAAAAACTGTTTGACGACTGGCTTCGGGAACAGCTTCAGTCCCAAACCGTTGAGGTTCCTTTGCTGGAACAATTACGACAAACGAAATCCGGGATAATTACAAATAAAGAAGAAAGAATTCGGATCAGCATCAGCTAAACCAAAAAACCACCATCCTTTCTACTTTGTTTTTACATTTGGAGTTTGGTTATTCCAAGTATTGAATCACATCCTTTGTCTTGATCGGCGAGGCTTGCTCTCCATGCGGTCTGGTCGACTAAATATTTATGGAGGAGCACATCATGGCTCGCATCGCAATTAAAGATTTGCCCGTCGATCGGGAACTCACCATAGAAGAACTCTTAGAAATCTTTGGCCGTGGGAAGTTTCGGCCATCCATCGAAGACCTGGAAGAACGGCAGTTGCTGACCGTTTATACTGTCGGCTCGTTAGCAGATGTCGGTGAAGGCAGCTTGCGCCAGGCAATTCTCGATGCCAATGAGAACCCCGGCGACGACACCATTGTCTTCGACATAAACGGCGGCGGCAAACAAACCATTCAGCCCACCTCAGCACTGCCGGAGATTACTGATGCCGTTTTCATGGACGCTACCTCTCAGCCCGGATACTCAGGCACCCCTCTAATCATCATGGATGGCAGTCAAACCGAAGAATTATCGGACGGCTTGATCTTGGGACAAGGCAGCGCAGGCAGCACCATCCAGGGATTGGCATTCACCAACTACGACAACGCCCTTTTGGACGAGGCAGGGGGCAGCACCATCGAAGTGGTGATTTATGCCAACCCAGCGGAACTACAGCAACAGCATGATTTTTACTCTACCGGCGATAACTACTTAAACTATGGCGGCTACAACGAGAAATGGTTCAAGGACCAAGCAGGTTCCTGGTACTACATGACTCCCAATGGTAAGCTGTACCAATCTCAAGGAGACATGACTACCAATCCCGTCTTGGCCCAGCTTGATCCTGCCGTTTATGACAACTTGGATCTGCTATTCAACCCCGTAGTAGCTTCCGGCCAGACTGCGGAGGCAGAAGGTTACGCCAACCTGGGTGAGTTACAGCAGCAATATGGATTTTACTCAACAGGAGATTTTTACCTCAACTACAACGGCTACAACGAAAAATGGTTTAAGGATCAAGCCGAAAGCTGGTATTACCTGACTCCCGAAGGCAACTTATACCAATCCTTAGGTGACTTTGCAACTAATCCATTAGTAGCTCAAGTCAGTCCGGCAGTATATGATGATCTGAATCTCTTATTTAACGCAGAAGTGGAAAGCTCGATAGACAATGGTGAAGAGCTATCAGGTGAGGAAACAACTGGTGACGAGCAGGAAAGCGATACTGGCTTAGGTGAACTGCAACAACAATACGGCTTCTATTCAACTGGGGATTTCTACCTCGATTACAATGGCTTAAACGAAAAGTGGTTTAAGGATCAACCAGGAAACTGGTACTACCTAACCCCAGATGGCAATCTTTACCAATCGTTAGGGGACATTGCAACCAATCCGGTGGTAGCGCAGGTTGATACCTCTGTCTATGAAGATCCGAATCTCCTTTTTAATGCCGAAGTCGAAGAAATTGACGAGGGGGAAACGGACCAGGGAGATGAGGACAAATCAGAAGAGGGAACTGCCGACCTGGGGGACCTCCAGGAGCAATATGGGTTCTACACGACTGGCGATTACTACCTCAACTATAATGGGCTGAACGAAAAGTGGTTTAAGGATCAGGCGGAAAGCTGGTACTACTTAACCCCGGGTGGCAACTTGTACCAATCCTTAGGCGACATTGCGACCAATCCGGTGGTAGCTCAGGTGGATACCTCGGTCTATGACAATCCGGAACTTCTTTTTAACGCGGAAGTCCAACAAATCGACGAGGGGGAAACGGACCAGGGCGAAGAGGAAGGATCGGAAGAGGGAACTGCCAACCTGGGGGAACTCCAGGATCAGCATGGATTCTACACGACTGGCGATTATTACCTTGATTACAATGGGTTGAACGAAAAGTGGTTTAAGGACCAAAATGAAAACTGGTATTATTTGACCCCGGATGGCAATCTGTACCAATCCTTAGGCGACCTTAACACAAATCCGGTGGTAGCCCAGGTTGACCCTGCTGTTTATGATAACCCGGAAATACTTTTCGACGCAATCGTGGAGGAAACCGGCGATAGTGGAACCGATCAAGGTAGCGAAGAAACTGAAGAAAATAATGCCAATCTGGTTGAGCTTCAACAACAGTATGAGTTTTATGCCACCGAAAACCTCTACTTGGATTACTATGGCCTCAACGAGAAGTGGTTCAAAGACCAAGACGAAAGCTGGTACTATCTCACTCCGGAGGGGAATTTATACCAATCCTTAGGTGAAGTAGCTACAAATCCGGTTGTTGCACAAGTAAGCCCGGCCGTTTATGACAACCTGGACCTGCTTTTCAATCCAGTGGTTGAAGAAATCGATGACGAAACTGGAAATGGTCAACAATCCGATGAAGAACAGGATACCGGAGACCAATCAGATGAGGAGCAAGATTCAGGAGATCAGTCGGATGAGGAGCAAGATTCCGAAGTTGTGACTCCTCTCCAAAAGGTTGGAAATTACCTGACCTTGTTCGGCAATCCGGATCTGGATTTAAGTGAGGACCAGAGCGCCTTCCAAGGACAGTTGGTGATTCCCTTTGGCACGCAAGATACCACGATTAACCTCAACGTTACCGGTACGATTCAGGAAGACTCCGCTTATATTGAAATCAGCGGTGAAAAAAACGATGTTACCTTCGGCAAAGACCGTCAAGTTTTCTGGGCAGATAAGGTAATCTTCTCCTTCGCAAAGACCATCTCCCTTGAAGATGAAACTCTTCCCGGCGGTGAAATTACGGTTGAGATTCCGAACATTTACATTCTGCCTGATATAGAAGGGGATGCTGCTCCGACTTCAAGTGTTGCCCATGCCGGCAACCTGGTGGGGCAACTAGATGAGAATGGGGATCTACATTTTGAGGTGGACGAAGTTAACCTCAACTTCGGCGAAAAAATACAAGTTACAGCCGGAAATAGTGTTACCACTGCTGAAGAAGGGAGTGAGCTACCTCCTGCCCTGACTATTTATTTTAACTTGCGCGACGGGATGGACAGCTTTTCTGCTATGGTCACCGACCTCGAAATCAGAGTAGAGGAGGAATTCCTTCCCGGATTTCCAACCATTGCTATTAATCAGGTCGATATTTCCGCTCGAGGATTCCGGTTGGAAGATGCCAAATTTGGGGGACCAAACTATGGGATTACCATAGGTGACTTTCTGCGCACCGAAGGAATTGTCGGCTCATTCGACATGGAAGCGTATTACATTGATGGTTGGAGGTTGGACACCCAGTTCCGCATCGGAATAGCTGCTGCCGAGTTGTTTCCCGACAGAGGTGGGGACACCTTCCATGCCGAGGTAATCGGTTTGCGCGGCATGATTGACCCGGATGAGCAGAAGCTCTCCCTTGACGTAGCATACGTTGGCATGGAAGTTGGCGAGACTATGCATTTGTCCGCCAATAATGTCCAATTCGACTACAGTCCAACTATGCGGACCGGGGCTCCCTTGGCCATTGTTAACGACCTGTCAGTAACATTCCCGGCCTATCCGGATTTTCCCGCCTCAAAAATCGACCGGCTTGTCCTGCGAAACAATGGCTTCGACATTCATGCTCCGGAACTCCTTCACCTGGGTGGATTAAAAGCCGACATAATCGAGGAATCCGGCGGCGTAGTCGATGTCCCAGAGGATCAAGAAACCGATGTCCCTGATTCCGGGGAAACTGAAACCTCTGAAGGTGGCAGCACGGATACCGGAGGCGGTGAGACAGGTGATGTTGGAGATACAGGAGATGATTCGGGCACAGAGGATCCGGTTCCCCCTCCGTCTGATGATACGGGAACGGAAACCCCTGAAGATACCAGCGGAGAAACACCTCAGCCACCTGCGGAAGCACCTGTTCAGCCTGCCTATCTGGAATTCCAACGGTTTACTCATAACAGCACTGATGATGTAAAACGCCTAGCCTTGACGTACGAGGTGATCCAAGAAGGGGAGGAGATTCCCGTTACTATCTGGGGGTACGCTGAAGATGAATACCAGGGAGAATATGCCCAAGAGATCGCACAGATCATTCTTTCTCCGGATTCCATTATCAACAATCCTGCCCTATCTCTGAACAATAATGAATCCCCCGACCAGGTGCTTGCCATTGGAGTCCATGAACTTCTGATTGATCCAACTCATCCGGATCTTGAAACCTTGTCGGATCAGACTCTCAAGTCCGAGATGGATAAGCTGAAATTTGCCTTGGAAAATCCCGAATTCGAAATTATCCAGGCAGGGAATAAATCCTCAAATACTTCCCTTCAAGCGGGTGTTGCTTTTCAAGGTTTCTACCAAAGCGACCCCAGCGAACGAGCGGTTATTCGCACAGGCCCCGGCACAGAAGACCGCGTCAATGTTGACATGGGAGATAGTCAATCGGGGTTGATCTTGCGCTTTGAACCTTATCTGGATCATAATCCCGTCCAAACTACCATCCTCACCTCGACACCGGACATACTCATCGTCACTGCAGGGGGCGACGACGTGGTCTGGGTGGAATCGGAAGTGGAGAATTCCGTATTTGTGATGGCAGGTGCAGGTGATGACCGAGTAATTACCGCAAAGGGTGATGACACGGTGTATGCGGGTAAAGGTACCGACGTCGTCCTTGGTGAAGGTTTCGGTCCGCAAACGGGTTACGATGGTCCCAGTAATTGGGAGGAATTGTTAGAGACCTTCGGCGACGGCGGCAAAATCCATTTGGAGGCTAAGCTGGGGCCTATTGGCAGTGGTTCAGATCATATCTTTGGCCAAGGTGGATTTGACATTCTCGTAGGTGGAGCGGGAAGTGATGAGATCGATGGAGGCGACGACGGCTCCCTCATTTTTGCCGACTACATGTTGGACACGGGAGTTGCAATCGACATTGATTTCAGCGGTATCAAGAACTTCACCGAATTTGACCTCTCCAACAACCTCTTTGATGAAGCTAGTGAATTATACAACGAAACCAGAGATTTTCTGGCCAAACTCATCGAAATCGATGCCTATTTCGGCATGCCGGACTCCGGATCTGCTCCCAACACCCTGCGCGGCGGTAGCGGTATCGATATTATCTTCGGCAGTAAAGGCGTGGATGAAATTTCCACAGGTAGTGGGGATCTGGACGTAGCTTTCGGTTTCGATGGCGACGATCAGATTGTCAGCCAGGGATCCAAACATGCCATTCTCTTCGGGGGGGATGGCGGCGATGAGATGACTGCTGTCAAAGGCAGGAACCTGATGCTAGGCGGTGAAGGAAACGATACCCTGACAGGCGGCAGCAGTTTGGATGTGTTAGTCGGGGATTCCTTTGGCTTCACCTTCAATGACAAGACCAATGCATTGGAACAAGAACTCAATGAGCAGGATAAAAGCGGGTTGTTCCAAGGGTTAGGCAAGTTCTTTTCCGACCTATGGCATGGAAAGCTCAGCTTCACCGTTGGCCTGGGCGGCGTGGGCATGGGAGAAGACGTCATCAGCGGAGGTGGCGGGTTTGATGTGATTCTCGGTGGAGGTGGTAGAGACCTCATCGACGGCGGTACTGGCGATGGCATAATCTTCGGCGATTCGTTTGGCATTTCTGCAGGCCCTAATGAACTCAACTTAAGTGATATCAGTTTTGAAGAAGTAAACCTAAAGGATGCTTTTTCGAATCCCTTTAAGCTGGTTTGGGATGGTGCCAAAACTCTAACTAAACAACTGGTTTTAGACACCATTGAAGTAAATCCCTGGCAAACCGGAGATGATATTATTACCGGCAGTACCGGTACGGACCTCATCATGGGAGGAGATGGGGATGATCACATCACTCCCGGAAGGTTTAGCGAAACAGACTTTATCTTTGGCGGCAAAGGTAAGGACACCATTGATGCCGGCAAAGTGGACTACATCTTCGCCTTCGGCGGAGAAGGGAATGACAAATTAATTGCTGCCCGCAAGGCCAGTTTTATGACCGGCGGCAAGGGCGATGATCACCTGATTGGAGATGACAAAGGCTACAACGTTCTTGTAGGTGATGAATTTGAAGTTAACCTGAATGATTCCAGTCTTCTCAGCGGCTTCGTGGATTTTCTGCAAGGACTGAAGGATCGTAAAGTCAAAATCGACTTCGATTTTACTTTGGGAAAAGGCAATGGCAAAGACACCTTGGAAGGCGGATCGAACCTGGACCTCCTTATAGGCGGCGGCGGTAAAGATTTCATCAAAGGGATATCCGGGTTCAACATAATTATCGGGGACGTCCTTTCTTTTTCAGCCGGTGCAGAGGAACTGCCATTTGACGATCTCTCCGATGAGAACACCAGTTTTGTTGAAAAGGCTTTGAAGTTGCTGGGAGATCCACAAATCTCCCTTTCCGGCGAAGGCGATGATGTTATCCACGGGGGTGATGATATTGACCTCATTCTTGGTGGTGATGGGAACGACAAGATCGGCACAGGTGGTGGAACTACGGATGTGGTTTTCGCAGGTGAGGGAGATGACACCATCGGCGGAGTCGAAAATGATGAATCGATAAGCGAAATCGAACAAGAGATCGGTTTTACCAATACGGAGTTCCCGGTGTTTTTCGGCGAGGGGGGAAAGGATCGCCTTTGGGGCAGCCACATTGCCAGCTTCCTATTAGGTGGCGAAGACAACGACACCTTGGTTGGCGGAGAAGGCATTGACCTCCTTGTCGGAGATAGTTTCAACCTGGAACTAAACAAAAAAGGATTTTTCGATGGCTTTATGGAGTTCATCAACAAACTGAAAAAAGGAAGGCTCTACCTGCAGCTTACTTTGACTGCAACCGGAAAAGGAGATGACGAACTCTACGGCGGTGGCGGTTTTGATTTCCTCATCGGCGGTGATGGTCACGATACCCTCCAAGGCGGGAGTGACGGCGGATTACTTATTGGAGATGGGTTTAACCTGGTTCAAGGACCGGATGTCAACATTAAAAAGCTGTGGAATGACCTAACAGGCGGCGGAAATCAAGATAGCAACACCGGAGGTACCAACACTGGTGATACCAACACTGGAGGTACCAACACTGGTGGAACTAATGACGGCAACACCGGAGGTACCAACACTGGTGGAACTAATGACGGCAACACAGGAGGTACAAACACAGGTGGTACCAATGATGACGACACCAAAACCGGATCAGGTTCCGATACCGACGATGACAAAGAAAAGAAGAAGAAAGATAAGAAGAAAAAAGGAAAGGGCATTGCCCAAATCATCTGGGAATTAATTGGACCCACCATTACTCAAACGGGAACAGGAAATGATTTCATCGTCGGTGGTGAAGACACCGAACTCATGATAGGCGGAGAGGGTAACGACACCTTGATGGGTGTTGGCGGTTACTTTGATGTTCTGGTCGGCGATAAAGGCAATGATGTCTTAACTGCCGCGGAAACTGACTTTGCGGTCATGATTGGTGGAGACGGTGACGACAAGTTAACTGCCAATCCAACTGCAGATGCTTATGGGAGTATCCTCTTCGGTGACTCCTACGACTTCAAGGGGCTGCCGACTCCTGCTTCCATGCTTAATTTCGATTTCGATGGTAGACTCCCAAAACTGCTGGGTTTGGAAACCGGCTTTATTCAAGAAGGAACAGGTAAGGATACCATCTATGGAGCAGGTGGTGGTTTAAACCTCATGGTAGGTGGAGACGGCGACGATCATATTTATGGTAATGGCTACTTGGATATTGCTATCGGAGACGCCATCAATGTTGGTGGAGCCATATCCCTGAGTTTTCCCGGATTGTCCAAGGAGAAAAAATGGTGGGAAAACCTCATCGGTCTCTGGGAAACAGAACTTAAATTAGAACTGCCGGGACAAGCAGGTGACGGCAACGATTGCATCCATGGAGGGAATGGGTTTTTGTTCGCATCCGGCGGACCAGGAAATGACCACATTATTGGCAGCACTGGGGACCGCGATGGTGAATATGATTGGTTCGATATTCTGATGGGGGATGACGGCG
>CAZPPD010000108.1:0-11381 GCA_964588185.1 uncultured Alcaligenaceae bacterium
GAGGCGCGATTACACTCTGCGGAGACGCAGAAGACGGCGCTTGATGAACTCCGTGACCTGGAAGAAATGGCCTTCTACTTCATCGGCATCGAAGGCGGAAACAATGTGAGAATGATGAAGTCGGGCGGCGGCTTCGACTTCTCGTTGAAATCTTTGACGAGCAGATTTATTATCCAGCAATTCCGGGGAAAGGAATTTGATTGCTACATCCCGTTTCATCCGTAAGTGTTGGGCCCGGAAAACTCGACCCATTCCCCCGGATCCGATTTCTTCCGCCAACTGATAATTTCCCAGGATCGTTCCTTTTCGAGGAACAGGAGAATCTTGCGGAGGGGAGACTTCATTCTTGAGGAAAAGAGATTGAACCTTGCCAATGAGGCGATCTAACTCCGGGTCTGGGGGTTTGGATTGGACACTATTCTTTTATCCAACCAGAAGGGCAGGGGATTTTTGGTCAATCCTATCTACCCTCACCTGGCAATCAAAGCAGGTGTCCAAATGGTTTTCCACTTGTTCATGGGTAGACCAAAGGAGGATTCCGGTGACGTATTCCTGAAGTTGTTCGTGGGCAGGGCATGGCAAGTCGGACATTTCGGTTGTCCTGTTTAAGGTGGTTTTGTTTCCTATGGCCATGAACGTTTCCGCGTCCCAGGAAAGAGTTTCCGCTAAAGCTTGCCCTACTTAGGACTTTTTCACCATGCTATCATCCAGTAGTCCTTCTAATTCCTCCCGCAACCTTCGCAAAACTCGGTATTTGGCTTTGCGGACAGCGGCAGTCGTCATTCCTAATTCTTCGGCAACCACGTCGGTGGGAATCTCTTCGATCTGGATCTTCCAGAATGCCTTCCAGGTGGGTTCCTCAAAGTCTTCGCGAATCCAATCGAGGGCTTTCCGCACGGACTGTTGCAGGATGCCGGTTTCTTCCAGGTCTTCCCGGTCATCCACAGGATCCGGAATGGCATGGAGCCGGACTTGGGCAAAGCTGCCGCCCTCGGCGGTCGGCTTTCCCGATTGGCGGCGAAGATGATCGCGAATTTTGTTGGAGGTGATGATCCTCAGCCAGCCCCGCAGAGTGTCGGTCTTTTTTTCTTTCTGAAAGGTCGAGATGTTTTCGGCAACCGAGCGGAAGATTTCCTGAAAGATGTCGGCGGTATCTTCGGGATTAAGCCCACTCCGCTTGCACCAGTAATGAACCAAGGGAGCATACAGTTGTACAAAACGATTCCACGCTTCCGCCTGACCGGTTTGTACGCGGGCGAGCAAAGACAGCGAAGTGGACTCAAAGGCCGCCATTTTTCTCCCGGGTTCTCGTTCGAGGAAGCCACAACTAAAAACCTTCCTCGATTATTTTACACTCACCATCATCCGGTGAGCATTCCTTTCTACATTTCCCTTGTCATCGGCAGCAATAGCAGAAGGCCGAAGGTCTTGGGGAGTGGACGAGGAAATCTCCCAGTCAACAAGGCCGGATGCAGAAGAAAGGATTTTTGCTTGCTTCTTATTCACCATCACCGAAGTGATTTCCCCATTGTCCTGGGAGATGCCTCGGACAATCGACCATACCCTTTTGGCACTTTCAAGGTTTTAAATACCACTAACTCCTATGGCAACTCAAAGGGATTTTCGAGCGATGGAAATGCACATGTTTCCATTTGCCGTTTTGTTGCTGCCAAACCCGCGTTTCTTCAAAGCCTAGGGTTTCCGGGCCGGTGTCTCCCATCCGCTGCAATAAACGGACGTAACTCACCACCGCCACTTCGCCCATAAAGCGGACATGAGGTGAAGCCATGGTAGTATTGGGTCTCCCGGGAAAACCGCCATTGGCAAAATAGAAGCGGTGAAAGTCCATCCCTTGAACCAACTGGCCCAATGCTTCCGGTTCAAACGCGGTCAAGGATGGATCACACAATCCCTCATAAGTGGCCCAGTCGCCTTGGGCGATGCTATCCAGAAGATGTTGGTTCAGAAGCAAGATTTCTTGGACCTTGGTTTCTTTCATGGCAGAAACTCCGGGGTCAACAACGAACGCCCTATGACACGGCTGGGTAGAAACCCTAAAATAACATCAATTATTCGGAACGGAAACTAATTGGTTAAAATTTGGAGAGATAGCGTGAGTTCAAAGACTTCCCCTTGGGTAATGGATGTAACCGAAGCTGAATTTGATAGCCTGGTGATGGAAAAGTCCACCGAGAAGCCGGTGATCGTCGACTTCTGGGCTCCCTGGTGCGGTCCCTGCCGAGCGTTAGGGCCCCTGTTGGAAAAGGTGGTCAACGAACAAGACGGAGCCGTATTACTGGCCAAAGTGAACTCCGACGAAAACCCAAATCTATCGATGCAATTTGGGATTCGGGCCTTGCCGACTGTGGTGGCAATTCGGGACAAGGAACTGGTGCTCAATTTCGAGGGAGCCCTTCCGGAACAGGGGATTCGCCAATTCGTGCAACAATTGCTGCCCACCGATGCGGAACAGGTCGTTAAGGACGCCGAAGAGTTGGAGAGCTCCGATCCGGCCAAGGCAGAAACCCTCTACCGCCAGGCCCTGGAAAAGGATAATCGCTTGGACCGAGCCAAGGTTGGATTGGCCCGTTTGTTGGTGAACCAAGACAAGCAGGACGAAGCCAAGCAATTATTGGAAAATGCCGCGGCCACCGGGCAACTTGGCGAAGAAGAAGATCGCATCAAAGCCATCCTGGAGCTTAAGGAGACCGCAGGGGATTTCGGAGATGCCGAGGCGGCTTACAAACGGTTACAGGAAGCTCCTGAAGATCCCCAACGGCAATATGAACTGGGCTGTGTCTTGGCTGCAGCGGGAAAGTATCAGGAAGCGATGGATCTTTTGCTGTCAGCGGGAGAAAAAGATGCTTCGTTGGCTTCCAGCAAAGTCCGCGAAGAAATGGTGCGGATCTTTAACATTGTGGGAAGCCGCAGTGAATTGGCCAACGAATACCGCAAACGATTAACCGCAATATTAATCTAAATTATGGCCGTTCATCCGGGATTGTGAAGAAAAATTGCTCGCCCGGTTCCATTTACTTCTGCCCCAAGACTAATTATAATTTAAGTACCTGCCGTAAATCCTCCTCAGGTTTCTCTCCTCCTTCCATCCCTTGGAGTCCCCATGAGATTGCGATTATTGCTTTCTCTATTATTTGTGGTTTTCTTTTTGTGTCTTGGAAAAAACTCCTCCATAGCCGGGGAAAAGGATTCCAAGAATAAAGGCCAGTTCTCCAAGCATATTTCTCCGTTTATCAAAGCATATTGCCTCCGGTGCCACAGTGGGGATCGACCCCGGGCAGATTTAAAATTGGATATTTTCAAGAATGAATCCCTAGCGATTGAGCATCGAGAGATTTGGCAGAAAGTAGCCAATCAGATCCGTTCCGGCGAGATGCCGCCTGCCGGCCGAAAGCAACCGCAGGAACCGGAAAAAGAAGTAGTCCTCGCTTGGATCGATGGCACAGTGAATCAAGTGGATTGCAATCTTCCGCCTGATCCCGGCCGCGTCACCATCCGCCGACTAAACCGGGCAGAGTATAACAATACCATCCGGGATTTAGTTGGTGTGGATTTCCATCCGGCAGATGATTTTCCCCCGGATGATGTCGGTTATGGCTTTGACAATATTGGCGATGTGCTTACCTTGTCGCCGCTATTGGTGGAGAAATATTTAACCGCAGCCGAAAAAATTGTGGCTGTGGCATTCAAAGATGAAAAATCCCGAAAGCAAATCCTCTTCAAGGAACTAAAGAACAACGACGATCTATCTTCCGCCAGGGAAATTGTGTCCAACTTTGCCCGCCGTGCTTACCGCCGTCCGGTCAAGAATGAGGAAATAGATCGGCTGATGCGTTTTGTAAAGATGGGAAAAGAAAAGGAGAAATCCCTGGAAAAGGGAATCCAATTGGCTGTCAAAGCCATCCTGGTGAATCCTCACTTCCTCTTCCGAGTGGAACTTGACCAAGAAGTTCCAAAAGGGAAAAAGGGTTATCTCATAAATGAATTTGAATTAGCAAATCGACTTTCCTATTTCCTGTGGAGCAGTATGCCGGATGAGCAGCTCTTCAAGCTGGCGGAACAAAAGCAACTGCGGCAAGGAAACAACCTGGAAAAGCAAGTCAAACGCATGCTGGTAGATCCCAAGTCGGCAGCTTTTGTAAAAAACTTTACCGGTCAGTGGCTCCAGCTTCGCAACTTGCGGGAAGCCTCGCCGGATCCCAAGCGATTTCCGTCATTCACCAAAGAACTTCGCGAGGCTATGATTCGGGAGACCGAGCTTTTCTTTGAAGCGATCCTGAGAGAGGACCGGAGCATCTTTGATTTCTTGGATGCCGACTTTACGTTTGTCAACGAACGCTTGGCGAAGCATTATCAAATCCCTGGAATCAAGGGGGCTGAATTCCGCAAGGTGAAGGTCAATGATTCTCAGCGGGGAGGGATTCTCACTCAAGCCAGTATTTTAACGGTTACTTCGAATCCCACTCGCACCTCCCCGGTCAACAGAGGGAAGTGGATTCTTGAGAACATTCTAAATGCTCCTCCACCGCCTCCGCCGCCAAATGTTCCCGAATTGGAAGAAAATGAGAAGGCTGTCAACTCTGCCTCGTTGCGTGAGCGTTTGGAACTCCATCGCAAGAATCCCGGTTGTGCTTCTTGTCACAGCCGCATGGACCCGCTTGGGTTTGGCCTGGAAAATTATAGCGGCATTGGAGCCTGGCGGGAAAAGGATGGGAAGTTTCCGATCGATGCTTCCGGAATTCTGCCCAGCGGGGAGAAATTTTCCGGGTCCAAAGAACTGCGCCTGGTGTTAAAGAATTCCAAAGGAGATCAATTCCGCCGCTGTTTGGCGGAAAAGATGTTGACCTATGCATTGGGTCGAGGTTTAGAGTATTACGACCGCTGTGTCATCGACGATATTTGTAAAACTTTGTCCGAGAATGAGAACCGTTTTTCTGTTCTAATACAGGAAATAGTTAAAAGTGATCCTTTCCAAAAACGGAAAGGTAAAAGGGGGCAACCATGAAAGATCTGACCATTTCCAGGAGGACTTTGCTCAAGGGACTTGGCGTTTCCATCGCCTTACCCACATTGGAAGCAATGTCTCCAATGCTGTCTTATACCGCCTCCGCTTCGGCTAGCCCAGCCACAGGTGCACCGAAACGGGTGGCATTTGTTTATGTTCCCAACGGCATTATCATGCAGGATTGGACTCCTAGCCGATTGGGAAGTAATTTTGACCTGCCTCATACTCTCGAACCATTGCAAACTTACAAGAATGATATGCTGGTTCTGAGTGGGTTAACTCTGGACAAAGCCCGTTCCAACGGGGATGGCGGCGGCGATCATGCTCGAGCGATGGCTGCTTTTCTGACCGGCTGCCAACCTCGAAAAACCCATGGAGCCGATCTCCGCGCGGGTATTTCCGTCGACCAGGTTATTGCTCAGCACAATCGAGACAATACCCGCTTCGCATCGCTGGAGATTGGTTGCGAAGGCGGCCGGCTCGCAGGCAACTGCGATTCCGGATACAGTTGTGCGTATTCCAACACTATTTCCTGGCGGGCACCTTCAACACCCAACCCGAAAGAAGATAATCCCCGCCAGTTGTTCGACCGGCTCTTTGGCGGACAGGATCAACAAGAATCGGCCCAGTCTCGATCCCGCCGGGATGAATACAACCAAAGCATTTTGGATTTCGTCAGCGAAGATGCCAATCGCTTGATGAATCGTCTCGGTAATCGCGACCGGCAACGCATGGATGAGTACCTAAGTTCCATCCGAGACATTGAACGCCGCATTGCCCGCAACGATTCCGAAGCCGGAGCCCCAAGGATTTCCAGGCCAAGCGGTATTCCCGGAGATTATGGCGAATACATCCGGCTGATGGGTGATTTGCTGGCTCTTAGCTTTCAAACAGACTTAACCCGGGTAGGGACTTTCGTCTTCGCAAACGAGGGCAGCAATCGCAGCTACCGGAACATCGACATCCGAGACGGCCACCATAGTTTGTCGCACCATCAAAATCGCCGGGAAAAGATCGAGAAACTGAAACGCATCAATCATTTCCACATCAACCAGTTCGCTCATTTCCTCGGTCGCCTTCGGGCCATCCGGGAAGGCGATGGAACGTTGCTGGACAATTGCATCATCGTTTACGGCAGCGGCAACGCCGACGGCAACCGCCACACGCACCACGATCTACCCATTCTGGTCGTCGGCAAAGGCGGTGGAACTCTGAGCACCGGCCGGCATGTCCGCTACCGCAGAGAAACACCGTTGATGAACCTCTATCTTTCCATGCTGGACCGATTGGACATTCGAGTGCCACGGCATGGCGACAGCACCGGTCGGTTGTCGGAATTGTCGACGTAATTTTTGGACCTTAATTTGAACCAATTTGTAAGTTTTGGAATGAAGAATCGGCAAATCGGAAGCCGTTGTTTTCTTCATTCCAAAACACAATTTCCCATCGTAGATTGCTTACTCCAAAGTGAACGAACACGCCATCATCACCCAAGAGGTTTACAACTCGGGTTTAAAGAACAAGTTCCAATCCCCAATCTACGCCTCGAGTCATTCTTATCTGTGGCTTTTAACTTTTACTTCTCCTCCAATTCCCCATAATGAAACTCAAGGGAAT
This sequence comes from uncultured Alcaligenaceae bacterium, assembly GCA_964588185.1. GTDB lineage: Bacteria > Planctomycetota > Planctomycetia > Gemmatales > Gemmataceae > CAZPPD01. Next base: position 6,641 of record CAZPPD010000108.1, read on the forward strand.
TTCATTTCAACTGAGGGTTTATACCATGTATCGTCTCACCATCGGATTTGTCTTTCTTTTCACATTAATGGTTTCTTTTTGTAATGCCGAGGATGCTAAGAAAACCACCTCACCTCAAGGAAAGTGGAAAAAAGATCTTGGAAATGGCAACTACATCCAATTCAACTTTCACAAGAAGAATGCTTTTAAGGCAAACATGAAAGCCCAAGGGAATACCATCACGGTTTTTGCCGACTATGGCATTAGCAAAGACAGCGTTCTCTTTGGACGAATCAATAAGGTGGATTCCACCAGCGGAGGCGGGCCGAACATCGGGGAATTGTTCAGTTTCACTTTTCAAATCAAGAAGGACCAGATGACTATTTCCAATTTGATTGGAACCGATGTTGGAGAGGAAGCTCGCCAGGCTATCCAAGGAGATTATTCCAAAGAATAAAACCTATTGGGCTGCCTGGTTAGTTTATCGGATTCGAAAGGGAATGTGGTGGCCCAACATTATTTTGCTCGGGCCACCACACTCAAAAAAGTAATTTGTTGCGCTACGCTTGAAGACGTGTCGAGTTTATTTCTTGGCCGAAATTTGGTTTATCACCATCTGGCGGGCCAGCTCAATCTTGAAGGTGTAGTTGATCGCCAAGGCTTTCTCGCCATGCATCATGGGGTCGACTTTCAGATCCCATCGAAGAAGATTCCTGGTGCGTTCTTCCCGAAGGTAAAGCGGATCATCGCTGAGTTCGGGGTCCGATTTCTCCAGGGTTACATTGATGGAATCGTTTTTCCCTTTTGGCATCCGGTCCCACACTTGCATTTGCACCGGCTTTTTCTTGTAGCTGTTGATGAAGATGCGGTACTGGTATGTCAGAACCTGATTCCCCTGTTTGGCGTCTTGGGATTTTTTGACCAGTTCCCGGCGGATTTGCAGTTGAGGATCGACACCAAAGCCCACAGTGAATTTCTCGCCGATGGCAACCAGCGGCAGCCGCATGCGGCCGACAAAATCGGACCCCTGGTACATGGTTCCTTCACCGGGCAGCAGAATATAATCACTTTTGTTGACCAGGTCGGCAAGATGATAGACGTGGTTGTTCAGAATCGGGATGCTCTTGTAGTAGTACTTGGGAGCAAGGTTGATTTTAGTCACTTCGACGACTTGCTCATCGTAGCGGGATGGTATGGTTAGCTTATGGGGCAGGTGAAATGTTACGCTAGGCCCGTCCGTTAAGCGGGTCTTTGCCAAAAATTTTTGGATTTCTTTGAGGTCTTCATCTTGAAATTGCATGTGTTCCTGAGTTTGTTCTTGAGCTGCAGCGGCATTGAGGGCATCAAAATTCTTTGTCAAATCCAACTGTGCTTCATAACGCTGAGCATCCATGCGTAATTTTTTGGCCTGATCATAAAGTTGTTTGGCCTTTTGCGGGCGGAAGTTGGGTACTTGGCCCATCTCTCCGGGAACGCCCGGGGGCATTCCTGGAATTGAAGTGCGGGCAACAACCGTGACTTCCAGTTTTTGCAATTCAGGGGGAACGGCATTCAACGTCGGTTGTGCCGTCGAGAGGGTCATGCCCACGTTTTCCCAATTTTCGCCGCTTTGTTGGGTGAGCGAAGCGAGATAGTCGAGTTCAACTCCTTCATTTTCCTTACCGGCCCGTAGTTTGTACTGCGGGGTCCAGGAAACCGAATCCACCAGGTAATTCAAGCGCAGCGTGCCGCCTTTCCCCATTACCCGATCCACCACGATCACCGCATCCCGTTCAATCTTGTTGGAACCGGCAGAGATCTCCTGTAATTTGCGTTGCAGGAAGTTCACCTGTTCCTGATTTTCTTGTTGCTTCTCTTTAAGCTGCACCAATTCTTTATTCTTGGCAACCCGTTCTTCCATCACGTATTTGGCCATCTTGATGGCAGTGTCCGCATTTAATCCGCCTTTCTCTGTGGAGTGGACAGTGGTCACGGTGGTGAAATTTTCCAGCTTGCTGAGCATTTGCAGATTCTTCTGCAGGCTATCCATTTGCGATGTGATCTGCCTGCTTTCCATCTGCAAGTCCTTGATTTGCTGTTGGACTTTGCGGACGTCCTCCCGGGTGTCTTCTTTGACTTGGCGAGTCCGAAAGCGAGTACTCAGGATTCTCAGGTTCTCATTTCCTTCGGAATAAAGGGAACTATCCACCACCCGAACCGGGAGCGGAGAGACAACAATTTCGGTGGCTCCCTTGCCGGCTGGAACAGTAACTTCCCGAGTAACCAAAGCATTATTCGGATAGACGGTCACATTGACGATTTTGCTTTCCGCAATGTTCGGCTTTTTCTCCGGGGCCTTCTTTTTTTCTCCACCGCCGAAAAGATATGCCTGGCCGACCAGGACCAAAACCGCTGGGAACACTAAACCTCCAAAGAGGATACCTTTGGTACGCATGCCTTCCTCCTAAAATGATGGTGATTTGTGAGAAAATATTTCCTATTAGAAAGACGGTTGGGCCCCAGATGCAGATTTAGTTGTGATAATCTGAAAAAACAGAAATAGATTTTACTAACCGCAGAGGGGCAGCTCAGTTTCGAGGGGATTTGAGCCCGGACGGGAAGGTTGCTGGTTTTTTTTGGCTTCCTTTTTCAATGCCTTGAGCAGATTGATTTCGTCCTTGTCGACTTTCTTGTCGGCGAAGAGGTTTTCCGCAGCCATTTGGCACATTCTTTGGCGGAGTTGCGAAGATCGGCCAAGAACTCCAGTTCGGAGCGATCGATCTTATCATCAGCAAAAAATTCTGCTTTGATAATGCGAACTTCCTTGGCATCAATAAAAGTCTATATAACGGCCAGCTGCTTCGTCCTACTGGAATGAATGCCGATCTGCTCTTTGGATTAAGTTCAATTCCAATTCAAAGCCGTACAATCGAAAACAGGCCCATCCACACATACCCGACGATAATCCCAACCATCCGCCGTTTTCACTTCGGTTACACAACTGAAGCAAACGCCGATCCCACAAGCCATGGGCGTTTCCAAAGAAACTTGGCAAGGGATGGAATGCTTTCCGGCTAGTTTAGCCAAGGCATGGAGCATGGGTTCCGGGCCACAGCCAACTAGAAAAGTAGGTCTATGGGGTTGATTGAGGTTCTCCTCCAAAAGTTGGGTTACAAATCCATGGAAGCCTGCAGAACCATCATCAGTTGCCAGATGGACTTCCGCCCCTGCGGCTTCAAAATCTTCCACTCCCGCCAGCAATTCTCCGGATCGAACACCATAGTAAACGGAAACCCGGCTCGCCTTCTTCCTCGGCTGCTGATTGCCGTAGCCTCGGTTGCCTAGTAAATCCCGGATGTAGGCGAGGAAAGGAGTCTGGCCAATGCCGCCGGCAATCTATCCTTTGTGGCTATCCTCAGGAGGTTCGAAAAAGCCATTTCCGAGTGGCCCCCACAGTTCCACCTTTTCTCGCGGATTGAGGTTGGCCAGCAGCCCGGTGAGTTTACCGATTACCAAATAGACAATATCAACACTCTGGGGTTGATGGTGATGGTCCAAGATGGTGTCGTAAAGGGCGAACGGGCGTCCCAACAGGGGATCGGAGGTGCCCGGAAGGCGAAGCATGACAAATTGGCCTGGGCGAATTGATTGGGCGATTTCCGGGCAATGGAGGCGGATGCGGTAGGTATCTTGAGCAAGAAGGTCATTGCGTTCGATTGTGGACTGAAGGTTTTGCATGAATGTGGGCACTAGAGGTCCTTTTTCACAATTTCGGCAAAAATTATCCGTGGAAATTAGGTGGCGTGCTTTTGGGCGAAGCTATTATGCATCTTTGTTGCCACGATTTCGACAAGCCCGAAAGCATGCTCAAGCCCGGACATGCTTTCGGGGCTGGGGATGTGGTGGCAACAAAGCTTGAAGGGTCGGCCCGAAAGCATGCCACCCATGCCACCCATGGCACACATAACATTTTCGCATTGATTACCGGGACTAGCTAGGGTTCCTTTTTTGATCTTGGTTTCTTTGGCTTGTCGGTTTTGGGTTTGTTGACCAGGTCTTTTAAGGCTTGCAGTTCCTCGGGACGCAGGCGGCGGGATTTGCCTTTTTTCAGCGTGCCCAGCTTGACCGGACCAATGGCAAGTCGTTGCAATGTTAGAACCTTGTGGTTGAGCTTTGCCAACATGCGGCGGATCTCGCGGTTCTTGCCCTCATTCAACACAATCCGCAGCCAGGTACTTTGCCCCTGCTTTTTCAATCGTTTCACGCGTTTGGCTTTCACCCGGCCATTGCTCAGCCAGATCCCCTCCAAAAGTTGCTTGAGATCCCCCGGGGTTGGGTCTCCGGCAACCTGTACTTGGTAAGTCTTTTCCACACCATAGCGCGGGTGCATCAACTGATTGGCAAAGTCTCCATCGTTGGTCAGCAAAAGAAGCCCTTCACTGGCTTCATCTAATCGCCCCACTGTGTAGACCCGCTGGCTAATTTGGGGAACAAGCTCTACCACCAACGGCCGATTGGCGGGATCATAGTTGGTACACAAGTAGCCCTTGGGCTTGTTGACCAGCCAGTAGGTTTGCTTTTCGGGCTTAATGGGATGGCCGTCCACCAGGATTTTCTGCTCGGGTGAAACGCGCAGTCCTAAATCCTGCACGGTCTCGCCATCCACACTGACCCGGCCGGCAAGGATTAGTTCCTCTACCTTGCGGCGGGAGCCTAAACCCGCATGGGCAAGGAATTTGTTGATTCGTTCCGGTTGGTCGGAGGATTTGTTAGTTGCCATTGG
>CAZPPD010000109.1:0-11359 GCA_964588185.1 uncultured Alcaligenaceae bacterium
CACTGCCATGGCCGGCCCACCCTCAATTTCCTTGTCGTTGCCGATAATGGTTTCTCCCGGAACACCGAGAAAACAGTTTGCTGCCAATTTGGAATTCCCGAATTCCGCAATCTCCGACACTTTGCGCATATGATGTCGACAATAGAACAAGATCGCCAACTGAGGGGCAGTGGCCAATTGCTCCAGGGCAGTTTTGCATACCTCTTCCAAGGCTTGCGTAGTATTTGGCTGATTGGATAGTGCAGCGGCAAATGGCATAATTAATTCTCGAAAATCGTTGTAAAAGCTCTGCCTATTGTTTTAAGTTTCCACGGCTTCGTGACAAGGACATGGCGATTGTTGTCATCGCCTTGTCTCAACTTCTTTGTTTCCGGTACAATCCAGTCCATGAAAAAATGGCTCAGCAAAATGTGGCCGCTGGGAAAAATAGTCCTGACAGTCACCATTTTGATTTTTGTTGGGATGCGGTTTTCCAAAGACTTGCAAGAGTTGGATTTGTCCCAACTTCCTTTTCGCCTGCCATGGTTAATTGCATCCGGCTTGCTTTATTTAATCGGCATTGGCTTTTCCGGTTGGGCTTGGTTCCACCTAATGCGCCGATTTGGCGAGAAGCCGGATTTATATTCCACCTATCGCGCCTATTACATTGGGCATCTCGGCAAGTACATTCCCGGCAAAGCAGTTTCCTTAATCATGCGAGGAACTTTGGTCCGCTCCGCCAATGTCAAAATGGGAGTGGCCATTATCACCAGCTTTTATGAAGTTCTCACCACCATGGCGGCCGGGGCCCTCCTGGCGGCCGTTTTATTTTCTATCCAACCTCCTTCCCTTGCCGGCTTGAAATGGAACCCAATTTGGATAGGCTTACTCCTTCTTGGGTTGGTCGGCATTCCTCTGCTGCCCGGAGTTTTCAATCGATTGGTCAAGGGATTGGCGGCGCGATTTCAGAAAGTGGAATCCTTTCGCCTTCCTCACCTAAGGATGGTAACTCTGGTACAGGTTCTTCTAATCACCGGAGCCGGTTGGCTTGTGCTCGGTTTGAGTTTGTGGTGCGTAACCCAGACGATTGCTTCCGAATGGCAGCCCTTGACCGTTTCCTCCTGGCTCCAGTATACCGCCATGGTTTGTCTTGCCTACGTGGTAGGCTTTCTTGCGATATTTGTTCCCGGGGGAATCGGGGTTCGGGAATTTTTCCTGCAACCACTGCTGGCCCCCAGTTTTTCCGCCTCGGCAACCCTGCCCCCCGCAGCAGTTGCTACAATGGCGGTATTACTGTTACGCTCTGTTTGGACCGCTGCGGAAGTCTTGCTGGCCGGACTTCTCTATTTCATGGGAAATCGGAACAAGGTTGACGACCACAAGGTTATCCAGAAAATTGTCAATGCCCCCGAATCCGAACCACTAAAGCCCACCACAAACCAACTGCCGGGTTAAGGAGAATTAGGTGATATCGATTGTCATTCCGGTCTTCAACGAACAGGATAGTCTGGAAGCCTTATACACAGAAATTGCCCAGACCACTCAGGAAGCCAAGCTGGAAATGGAAGTTATTTTTATCGATGACGGCAGTAATGATCAGTCTTGGAAGAAAATCAGGGAATTAGCAACACAGCATGAAATGGTTCGCGGGATTCGCTTTCGCCGCAATTTTGGCAAAGCAGCCGCCTTGAGTGCAGGAGTCCGGGAAGCCCGTGGCGAGTTGATATTAACCATGGACGCGGATCTTCAGGATGATCCCGCCGAAATCCCCCGCTTTCTGGAAGCACTGGAACAGGAAAAGGACGTCATCAGCGGCTGGAAAAAAGTTCGCCACGATCCCTGGCACAAAGTATGGCCCAGCCGCATTTTTAATTGGATGGTAAGCCGTTTGACCGGTGTTCCCCTTCACGACCACAATTGCGGTATGAAGTGTTACCGGGCAGAAGTATTCCGCGAAGTCCGTCTTTATGGCGAATTACATCGCTTTATTCCCGTGTTAGCTGCCGCCCGGGGTTTTCGCGTAGGTGAAATCGCCATTCAACACCGGCCGCGAAAATTCGGCCATTCCAAATATGGTTTCTGGCGGTTTTTTAAAGGTTTTCTCGACCTGTTAACCGTTAAGTTCATCACGGGGTTCGGGCTTCGGCCGCAACATTGGCTCGGCGGATTCGGCTTACTCTGTTTCTTCTTCGGCATCCTGGGCATGCTTTATATGACGGTGACTTGGTTTGTCCGCCAGTTAGCTATTCCGGAATTGGTCCCGATTCACCAACGGCCGTTGTTGCTCTATTCCGTCGCCGCCCTGCTGCTCGGATTTCAGGTAATGTCGATCGGTTTTTTGGCAGAGCTAATTACGTCCTACGTCAGTAAAGACGAAAATACTTACAGTATTGCCGAGTACACGACCAAATCGGAGTTTGGAGATCTGGACTCCGAATCCACGGATGCGGGCACAGGAATAAGGGAAAGGAAAGCCATTTAACTCTCCCCCAAGCTTTCTCTTTTTATGACAATCGAACAACAAACCTCCCGCTTGCGAAAGTGGGTCTATTCCTTTCTGATCGTGGTTGCCGTAGGAGCTGCTATCGGCCGTATTCTTGCCGTCGAGCGTGTCTATGAGCCATCGCTATATAAAGATCCAACGGCGGAGAAAGATAAGCGAGGAGATTGGCCCAGCGAACGCCCCCCAGCCCTGCCAACCTTCAGTTCCAATGATCGCTCTCGCTGGGCCACCGTTCGTTGCCTGGTGGAACACGGCACTTATGTAATTGGTGAGCGGGATCGCTCTTTGTTAGAACCGGGAGCCATAAGTCTCCTCGCCGCCACCAATGGACTAGACGCCGCAGCTTTAGCGGCAACCGGATATACCCTGCGGGTAGAAAGCACTCGGTGTACCTGGAAAGAATCCGAATGGGAATCCGGCTGGGATACGGTGGACAAAGTTTTGCACCCGGGGACGCAGAAGTTCTATTCCAGTAAACCCCCCTTGCTGTCCACTTTGGTAGCAGGGCTCTATTGGATTTTGCACAAGATTACCGGTTGGACTTTTGCCCTCAACGTCTGGGAAATTGTCAAAATCCTGTTGGTAGTGATCAATGTTTTGCCGTTCGCAGTGTATTTATTCCTGCTGTCCCGCTTGGTAGAACGCTTTGGCCAATCCGACTGGAGTCGTTTGTACATTGTCACCGCCGCTGCCTTTGCCACTTTGGTAACTCCTTTCTTGATTACCTTCAATAACCACACTTTCGGCACTTTTAGTGTGGTTTTTGCCCTCTTCCCGGCTCTCACTATCCTGACGAAAACGAAGGAGGAAGGGAAACCATCCTTTTGCCATTATTTATGGGCAGGATTTTTTGCGTCCTTTGCCGCTTGCGTGGATCTCCCCGCGGCTGCTTTCGCCGGTTTATAGTTTTAGCTGCTGCTGTTCCATTCGCCCAAGCGAACCCTGCTGTTTTTCCTTCCCGCGGCAATCTTACCGGTTGCCGGATTTTTACAAACCAACTATTTGGCCATCGGAGGATTCATCCCCGCTTACGCAAAGACCGATACTCTTTGGTATCTTTTCGAAGGCAGCCATTGGGCAAAACCCGAGGCATTACAATCCGGAATCGATTATGCCTTCAAAAAGGAATCCAAGCTGACTTACATCTTCCATTCCCTTTTCGGCCATCATGGTTTGTTTTCCCTTACCCCGATGTACCTCTTATCCTTTCTGGGAATGATCCTATTCCTGGTCCCGAGGAAATCTTCCGATGGAGACCCAAGCAATTTTTCCCTGGCCCCGGAAAAACTGCCTTATTGGTTCTTTCCCTTCTCACTAGTAATCTCAATCGTCGTTGTATCTTTCCTCTTATATGCCACCAATAATTACGGCGGCTGGACGTGCGGTTTTCGCCGATTCATGTGGATGACTCCGCTGTGGTTGCTGTGTATGATCCCGGTCTTGGATTGGCTGGGCAAACGTGCTTGGGGAAGATGGCTTTCGCTTATACTGTTGGGGCTATCCGTGGTTTCAGTTAGCTTCCCGGCGTGGAATCCTTGGCGGCATCCTTGGATTTATCGCTGGTTGGATTCTTATGGGATGATTCCTTATTAATCCCACCGGGTCAAAGGGCTAATCAATACCTTCCATCTCTTCTTCAAAAACCTCCGCTCCATTGGAACCGTCGGCGAGGCCGCCTTTGAACAGCTTTCGTTGCATCGCTTGGTTATAAGGAGTCCAGGCAGATTGTTGGTTGGAATCTTCGCGAATGTCGCGGGTAAAAGTGTGGACCTTGGAATCCAGATTATCCAAGTAATGCAGAGCGATGGCTTCGGGAGTCATCGGCAATTTCGGGCTGCCGAATTCATAGGTGCCGTGGTGACTAAGAATCAGATGTTTTATACGCAATAGTAATTCCTTGGGAAAAGGTACCCCGGTGAGGTCCGAAACCAAAGGAATCTTTTCGTTCACCATTTCCACGCCGATAACCAAATGCCCGATGAGTTGTCCTTCATCAGTATAATTGAAAACGCGAAGGTAACTTAGCTCCCGGACTTTGCCGACATCATGGAGGAACACCCCGATCAGCAATAAATCTCGATCTACCTCCGGATAGAGCGGCGAAATCTGTTCGGCGACATCCAGCATATTCACCACGTGCTCCAGCAAGCCTCCCAGATAAGCATGATGATTGCGAATACCAGCAGGAGCCCGGCAAAAACCGGCGACAAATTCCTCGTCCATCAGGAAACACTCGGCCAGCCCGCGCAGGTGAGGATTTCCAAGCCGCATCATGGTGGAGCGGAGCCTGTCAAACAAGCGGCTGACATCCTGTTCGGTGTGGGGTAGAAAATCATTGATATCCACCTCTTCCGAGCGGACGCGTTCGATTTGGGTCAGGATGATCTGCAAGGCTCCCTGGAAAAGTTGCACTTTGCCTTTGGTCCGCAGGAACTCTCCTTCTTCAAACGAGCGAAACAATTGCTCCCCGGCATTCCACAGACGAGCACTAATCGAACCGCTGCGGTCGCGAATCTCCAACTGCAAAAACAAGTTGCCGTTGCGGTTAGCTCGAAGTTGTTTCTCACTGACTAAGTAAACCTCATCGATTGTTTCGCCATCGGAGAGATTCTGGATAAAACGCCTTGCCATCAGCAGACCTTCATTCGGAAAATTAAATTTAGATGAAATAATTGAAGGTATTGAAATTATTTCCAAGAATCAAGAGAGTTGATAGAGTTTTAAGGTCCACAAAAAAACTATTCGATATTCTTTTAGACCCAAAGGAGCGTGGGAATGATGGAGGATATCGATTGGTGATTTTTCATTTTTGAAGTAAGAGAGATAATAATTCCTGTTGATTTTTCGCATAAATATGGCCGAGAAGGGCGAGTTCGAAACAATCAGCCGGCGATATTTTGCAGCATTTCCCGCGGCGGTACCAATCGTTGACCCCGGGTTTCTTCCACCTTCAATACTTTCAGCAATCGTTTGCGCAAATCACTTTGAGCCTGGTCGATCGCTTTGGCGGATGTTCCGGGCAATTTAAAGAATCCGCCGGCCCGACGATCGTGTCCACCGGCTCTGCCCCGTTTGCCCACCACTTGGCGAAGCTTTTGTCCGGCCTTCCCGTCCGGCACCGCGGTCCGCACGGATAGAATCAGTTGGTCGCCATAAACCCCGGCACAAAAAGCCCAATCCACTTTGTCGAACCGAATCAAGAAATCACAGATTTGTGCCGCCATTTCCGGCTGCGGTAATTCATTAACCCAACTGATGATTAGCCGGTCGTATCGAAAAGAAAGCTGTAATGCTTGCAGCATGCATTCGAAATAGGAATGGGGGAGTGGGGCGTTGCGTATCTGCGCCAGCAGATCTTTGTCCGCGAGGGGATACAGAAAATGAATGGCACTGTCATCCGCCGGGGTGGCTTCGCGGGGGAAACCCGTGATCTCCGTCTCAATCCCATAGAACAACCCCGTGGCAACATCTCTGGGAATGGAAACTTCCTGCTCAATCAAGTATTTGGTTACCAACGTGCAAGTCGAACCGATGCCTTTGCGGATATCCACAAACGGAATTTGAGCTATATCCCCGGGAGTATCATGGTGATCGATCACCGCATAGATTGGCACCGTCGAGTCGAAGCTGTGCCGTCCGGTGTTCGGCTGGCTGTCAACCATCACCAAGGAATCCTGATCCTGCCACTCAATATCATCGATGGGTACCAGATTTAGGTCCAGCAACTGAACCATGACTTGGTTTTCGGCACGGCCTATGAGTCCGTCGCGAGTTAATCGGGTGGATTTGCCAAGCGAGGTTTTAACTAAGTGGGCCAATCCCATCATGCTGCCCAGGCTGTCCGGGTCGGGATTGACGTGAGACACAAAAGTGACCAAATCCAGATTTTGTAACCCTTCCAGAAAACGATCTGATCGCCGCGATAAGCCCTTGTCCGGGCTACCGTTTTCTGAGCTTTGTCGTGCCATTTATGCACGCCCTTTTGATTGGCGAGATAAAAGAAAATCTTCAGGGATTTTCAGTGAGTCTTGGACCGGAGCCCTGGGCGATTTCATTTATCTCGGAAGAACAGATTATTCTTGAAATATCCCAGGTGAAAAATTCGTCTCCTCTTCCGAATTTTTTATTGGCTTAGCTTTTCCACCTTCTCCCATTGTACGGAGCTTACCGGGACAATGGAAAGTCGAGAAATCCGCACAAGGTCCCAATCGGCCAAGTCCGGCTCTGCCTTTATTTGGGCCAAGGTCACCGGCTGAGCCCATTTCTTGGCCGGCTTTACTTCTACGACCACCAATTTCTCATCTTCCTGAGCCGGATCGGGAAATGGGTCGGAGACGACTTTCATTTCGCCCACGATGGCTTTTTCCTTCCCGGTGTGGTAATAGAGAACGCGATCCCCCTTGCGAACCGAGCGCAAATTCTTCAGGGCCGCATTATTGCTCACCCCATCCCAAATGGTCTTCTTGTCTTTAACCAGATCCTCGTAACTGTAATGGGTGGGCTCTTCCTTAAAGAGCCACAATCCGGGTTCTTTCTTCGCCGCTTTTGCCAAGGTTTCTTCTCGCTTTAGTTTTTTTATTTCCAAGATGTGGAAAAGTTTACCACACTGAGGGCTAAATGGCGACCTTTTGGATATAGGAATTGCAATATGCCGGATTAGCTCCCGTACAATTACCATAGCTGGATTCGCCAGAATTCAGATGGACAATATAGCGTCGGTTTCAGTTTTTGCACCTCTCGCGTTCGCTACTCTGACTTCTGAAGCCGGCGCTTTTTATTCCTTTACTCCTCGGTCCCCACTTATCGTCATACCTTTGCTCTAGTGGTAAATGTACATCGCAGGACCTAAGTGGTACCGTCAAAAACCCGTCAGTTGACAACTGGTGGTTCTCGGTCCTTCGCCAGCCGTGGCAAACGGTTTCTGGCGGAATCCTTCTTCGTCATCACTCTGCCCAACCATTATTTCCTCTTGCGCCTATGAGTATATTTGCGCGACGCGATGATGAAAGATTCCCGGGATCCAAAAAGGAAAGGTATAAGGGCGAGTTTATTGGTGGTTAATATTTCCACGGCATATTGCGGGGAAAAAATCTTTGCCGGAGTTGTCCATTTGAGGTTGAAGGAATTCCTTGGGAAAAGATCTTTATTAAGGCTAAACCGGCAAGGAAACCGCCAATATGGGCTCCATAAGCCACTCCTCCGGAACTCCCGCTGCCAAAAGCTCCCATTCCGGCAATGAGCTGGAAAACAAACCACATGCCAATGGCAACAAATGCCGGGACGGTGGTGATAAAGCGGAATAGAAGTACCGTGACCCGCCGATGGGGAAACAACAGGATATAACCGCCAAGGACTCCCGAAATTGCCCCGGAAGCACCTAAGGAGGGAACCATGGGATTCATTCCAAACAGGTAGGTGCAGGCAATATGAGCGAAAGAGGCTAGAAATCCGCAGATCAAATAAAAGATTAGATATCGGATATGGCCCAAACGATCTTCCAGGTTGTCTCCGAAAATCCACAGGAACAACATATTCCCCAAAAGGTGGGCAATACTTCCGTGCATAAAAATGGAAGTGAGTAATGTTATGTACGGGGCGATGGGATAGGGCAAGCCGGTAGATCTTAATCCCGGGCGTTCGAAGTGCTTGCCGGTGAAGGAATCAACTACCACTTCTTTGGGTGTTTCCTTATCCACTCCCTGGACAATCTCTTCCGGAACGGCGGAGAAAGCATACGTGAAATCCTGGTTGGCTCCCAGTTGTTGGAAAAGCAGGAAAACGATTATGTTGAGACCCAACAAGGTGTAGTTGACAACCGGGATTATTCGCCGGTCACTGTTGTCATCGAAAAGGGGTAGTACCATGGTGGCTCTCGTTGGGAATGGAGAAAGGAACCACTGTCATTATTCCGAATGGGTGGTGATTATTAGAGCAGAAATGTTTGGGATTAGAAAGCAATATTTCCGGAGCGTTTTTCGGTGAAGAAGGGTTCCCAGTGAATTCTGGGATCCTTCGAATATTCCAGGATGGGTGCTATGTTTTTCGATGCCGCGGTGCTAAATAACGGGCTATCAAACCAATCGCTGAAATAACGGTCTGCCAACACCCGCCTTCTCGCGAAGTTTCGTGCAGGCTCACGAGGCTGAAAGCGAAAACCTTAGGGTCTAAAATCAATAGGCAGAGCTTAATCAGGGTAAAGAGAGGGAATCGAAACTGTAGACATGCTCGTCCGTGTAAGTCGCAATAATGAGTGGGTTCCTTCTGCCCATCTATTACTGCTCTTCCAACGACTCCGGATCCGAAACGGCCCGGATATATCGGGCCAGGATCATTTGCACGCCTTGGATTCGCTGCCAGTCGTTGTATTGCAGAGAAACTTCTGATCCGTCTTCTTTTGCTTGGAGATTATCGGTGGCAATAATGAGGCCTTGGTGGAGGAAGTCCAATATTTCCGCCAAACGGGCCGCTTGGGATGGGCTCATCTTTAAGGGCAACGGCGGCAGGGTCTTTTTGCCGATGAAGATGGCGTCATTGGTGATGGTGATTTTTTCGTCGTTAATGTTGAGGTCGAAATCATAATTTTCTTCCGCAGGAGCGGTAAAGGTTTTGGCTTGGACAGTGGCCGGGCCTTCGTCTTGGGAAACCTCCCCTTCGTTGATGGCGGTCTTGCCGGACGTTTCGATGTTGGCCATCCGTTCGGCGATTTCCTGGTTGGAGCCGAAGAGTAGGAGAGAGCGACCCACACAAATGCGGTCGCCAATGCGTAAGCGGCGAATTTGCACGACCGTGCCGTTCACGCGCGTGCCGTTGGTGCTTTCCAGGTCGGTTAGAATGATGTCTGCATCATCTTGTTGGATTTTGGCATGGAAGCGGCTAACCCGTTCATCATTGAGTCGGAGGAGATTGCCTTCCTCACGCCCAATGGTGACGGGAGTTGGAAGGTCGCGAAATATTCTGCCCTTATCAACACCTTCCACTATTTGAAAGGTTACATTGGCCATCTGAAACCTCTAGATATGAGAGCAAATTGGTCAACCGCGGCAGTGAACCTTTGGATTTGCTATTATAGTGATAATCGTTACAACCGGGGCATTGTTTGGCTGAGTTCGTCAAAAATCAGCCGCAAAACAGTAATATTCCACCCCGGACATGTCCTTTATTCTTCTTTCATTCTGCGGTCCCAAAGGTTAGAAGTCAATTCCCCCCTTATTGGCCGGCAGCCGGGTAAATGGCGAAACCAAGTTATCTGCCGCTTGGCAAAGTTTCGAGTGCGGGTTTTAATCTTGGTGACGGTTTCTTCCAACCCTTGTTCCTCATCGAGATATTCCAATACTTCCTTGTAACCCAACGCCTGTTTGGCCTCGCGGCTCAATGGTTGCGGCAATTCCCGAAGGGCTGTTACTTCATCCACAAGCCCATTCGAAAACATGCAATCCACCCGGTGGTTGATTCGTTGATATAGTTGATCGCGGGGTAGGTCAATCCAAATACACTCCGGTGCTTGTCTTTTTTTCGGCGAAGCCCATTGTTGTTGCCGGCTGCTCAGGGGTTGCCCGGTTAGTTCCCAAACCTCCAAGGCTCGAATCACTCGGCGAACGTCATTAGGATGAAGTTTGTTTGCCGAAGCCGGATCCACTTGCTCCAGTTGGCTGTGCAAGTAAAGGGCTCCTTTGGTTTGGGCCTCTTGTTCCAAGCGGTGGCGAATTTCGGGAGATTTTCCCGGACCTTCAAACAAACCGAAAAGCATGGCTTTTAAATAGAATGGAGTTCCGCCAACAAAGAGGGCCTGTTTTCCTTTAGCTTCGATTTCGCGGCAGCATGAAGCAGCTTGATCCAACCACCAGGCAACGGTTGCTGATTCCCAAGGGGCCAGAACATCGATAAGATAATGGGGGACTTTTTTTCTATCATCGAGGGAAGGTTTTGCGGTTCCAATATCCATTCCCCGGTAAAGGGCCATGGAGTCCATGGAAATGATTTCGGCATTCAGCTTGGCGGCTAGCTCCAAAGCTAACCGGCTCTTTCCGGATCCCGTCGGCCCGGTCAGGACCAGGGAATTGTGAAACACTTCGGGGGCCACTTTCAATTTTTGTTCTTCTTTGTTGAAAATGTAAACTCGGGAAACATCTGACTAATAAGGATAATTGGTATGGGGACTTTTCGTGCGGAAATTATTTTACCAAGGCCGGTTGCAGAAATATTTGATTTCCTTTCCCGGCCGAAAAACCTGGAGGCATTGGCCCCTGCAAGCGAGCCCATGGAATTACTGCAAGGGCCCGAGCACATGGCAGAAGGAATTCTGATGGAATGGCGAGTGGTCCGCATGGGACTCCCGCAACGAATTGTCACTAAAGTCACCGGCTTGGAAAAGGACCGGCTCCTGAAAGTGGAACAAGAAGTTGGCCCGCTGGGAAAATACCAACACACTCAAACCTTATCCGAAACAGGCGATCAACAAACAACCCTCCGGGATGAAATCGAGTTTGAACCGCCCAGCGGGATACTCGGAATGATGATCACCGAACAGTGGGTAGAAAATAACTTGAAAGCAGGACTGGAATATCGAGATAAGAAATTGCAGGAACTGTTTTCCTAACCAAGGAAGAGGATTGACGGATGTTGGTGGAGATGTCATGGGGGGCGAACAGAATCCTTAACCGTTCCTATGGCAATACCAATGAATAACCATGCTCATTTTCTGGATTAGTTTTACTGACAATGGATGCCAATTCTTTCCTGTCACCGTTGGAAGGATGATTTTTTTTGCCGGAGAAAGCCAATGGCATCGGTTGGCTTTGTATGGCATATATTCCCCCGTCAACTAACAGCGATTTTAAATCCCCTATTTATTAGACTCCCTCTAACTCAGCGGAAACG
>CAZPPD010000110.1:0-11301 GCA_964588185.1 uncultured Alcaligenaceae bacterium
TCCCATCTACTACCTGCGACCATGAAACTACAACATCGCCTTTTCCGTTCACAGCAACGGTGGGTCGCCAAGTGTCATTGCCGAACTTTGAAACGGGAAGACTTTTATGCCAGATTTTCCCATCGAAACGTTTGAGACGGATTTGGTCACCGTTTCCTTTGGGAACCAGCAAATCAAAATTTCCGGCCAATACACGTTCTTTAATCGGAGTCGGTCCCGGTCGATACTCATTATAAACCAACCAAATATCCCCATTTTTTCCCCTCGTCATCGCCGGGTACTCGTCTTCCGTTCCTTTTCCGCTAAGACGGGCGACGCCTGCTTGCTTTCGGACAGCCACTTTGCCTTGGAGGAACTTCTTTGCCGTACCTTCAGGCAGGTCAGCGAGTGTAAATGAAAAATCCCCTTGCTTGGTTTTAACGGAGACTTTTGCATTTGCGGGAGCATTCAGGGAAACTCCCAAGATTGGCCGGGTAATCCTTTTTCTTTTCCTCTTGGGGCGAATGGTCAAAACCTTAAAAGAATTCCCTTTACTGTTGGCCTTGGCGTTTCCCTGGACGATATCGATTTTTTGAACTTTCCCGGGATTGACTTGGATCTCGCCATTCCAGGGAGTGTTCATCTTATCCTTTAACCCCAGGGATATTTGCAAGTAGGTGATGTCAGGGGACATGGGAATCACTTTTTCCGGAGCCCGAGGCACGGATCCGGGTTTGCCATCATGTAATTCATCATCGCCCTCATGAAGCGGGCGCCAAGCAATCAGGATGACAGCAAAAACTACCAGCGTTACGATCCCTGCCATACTGCCGCGAACCCGAGCACGACTCATGGGGAGACTCCTTGGTATGAAGAGGTGGATGTTGAGGAATAAGGGAGATAATTGGTTTGGGTATATTATGTTTTCAAAATATTTTAGTGCAACTATTTTCTTAAATCTGGTAAATTTGAATTTGTCCTTCCAACCAGCTTGGGAAACAAGGTTAAGCTGGACTCGCGATCATCACCGATGATTCAAGACTTGCAACGAAGCTTATGGATTGGCGCTGCCAATCCCCGTGGAAATTTTGTTTCTCCTTCTACCAAGAGGTGAATTCATGACCCTGCGTGCTCTCCCCCAACCAATTTCCCTGTTCCTGGAAGAACTGGAAGAACGTTTAGCGTTAAATGGCAGCCTTGAATTTCGTTCCATTACTGGAATGGGGAATAATGAGACCAATCCAGATCTTGGTGTAGCGAACACGCAACTCTTACGAATTCTTTCGGATGATTATGATGGTTTTTCCGATCCTGCCGGCGGCAATCGGCCTAGTGCCCGAGCAATCAGTAATGCCGTTGCGGATCAAAGTGAATCCGTGGAAAACAATCGGGACTTCTCCAATTTCGTTTTCCAGTGGGGCCAATTCTTGGATCACGACATCGATTTAAGCGAAAGTGCCCATCCGAATGAACCGTTTAACATTCCAGTCCCTACAGGAGATCCCTTCTTCGATCCCTTTAACACCGGAACTCAAGTCATTGAACTTAGTCGGACTGTTTTTGACCCAGCCACCGGGACTACCAATCCCCGTCAACAGGTGAATCAGATCACCAGTTTTATCGATGCGTCGAATGTGTATGGTTCAGGCGAAAGTCGAGCAAATGAACTGCGGACGGGATCAGACGGTTTATTGAAAACCAGTGCTGGGAACTTGCTTCCCTTTAATGTCAATGGTTTTGCCAACGCCGGTGGTCCGAGCCCAAATCTCTTTCTCGCCGGTGATGTGCGGGCCAACGAACAAGTCGGTCTGACGGCAATGCACACCCTGTTTGTCCGGGAACACAATCGGCTCGCAGGAGAACTAAAAACCCTTAACCCATCCTTTTCCGACGATGACATCTATAACCGAGCACGGGTTATTGTGGGTGCTCAGATGCAAGTCATCACCTACAACGAGTTTCTGCCCGCAGTATTAGGTCCTCCGGGATTAGAGGCATACAAGGGCTATGTTCCTGGTGTTAATCCGGGGATAGCCAATGAATTTTCCACTGCGGCTTTCCGGGTCGGCCACACCATGCTGCCGTCCTTTTTATCTCGCGTGGATGAATTCGGCAACGAGAGCAGCGAAATGAATCTGCCTTTGCGGGATGGTTTCTTTGCTCCGGATGAAATCATCGACCATGGCATCGATAGCTTATTGCGTGGCTTGGCTCAGCAAAAGCAACAGGAGATCGACCGGTTTGTTGTCGATGATGTTCGCAACTTTCTCTTTGGACCACCCGGTGCCGGCGGTTTTGATCTGGCTTCTCTTAATATTCAAAGGGGCAGGGATCATGGAATTCCGGGTTACAACCAAGCACGACGGGAATTAGGATTGACTCCCGTGAATGATTTTTCGGAATTTCCTGCGGATTCAAGCGTGCAATCAGCTCTGGCCTCCATTTACCCAAGTGTTGAGGAGATCGACCTGTGGGTAGGTGGTATCGCCGAAGACCATGTCACCGGATCCAGTTTGGGCGAAACTTTTACAGCAATCTGGGTGGACCAATTCACCCGCTTGCGGGACGGCGATCGCTTTTGGTATGAAAATGACCCTGCACTGCAGGTGGCCCTTACGGATATCGGCCAGGATATTAATTGGCTGAAAAATACACTTCTGTCGGACATCATTGTTCGCAATACCGGCATAAATAACATTCAATCCGAAGTCTTCCGCACCCCGATGACGGAAACCTATCGGGCACCGGCGGAAGCCGAATCGATTGATGTAACCATTCGATTTTACGGGCGAAGATTTCGAATCATAGACAACGAAGCCCACCGTATTTTGGTGGACAGTTTCTACAAAGACACTTCTTCCATCGTGCTGTTCGCTACGCCGGGGGACGACAAGGTAATTGTTGATCTGAGAAAAGCTCAGGAGTTGCCAATAGAGCTTTACTTCGGAGAAGGTAAGGACACACTCGTAATTAATGGTACCAACCGCGATGACATCATTGGCATTCAGGAATCCTTGATCACTGTCGATAATACTGAGATTACTTTCGGCAAGTTGGAACGATTAATTGTGGATGCGGGAAGGGGCGACGACAACATGACGGCAGGGGATGACATTTCTCCCGCCATGATCCTGAAAGGCGGCCGGGGGGATGATGAAATGACCGGCGGCAACAACAATGAAGTGATGTTCGGCGGCAGAGGGAAAGATACGTTGATTGGTGGTCCCGGCCTTGATGTCTTAATAGGTGGTATTGGAAGAGATGTGATCCACGGAGGAGAATCCAAGGATCTAATTACCGGCAATTGGGTTTCGTTTTTGGACGATCACCATCGAGCTTTCCAAATTCTCGAAGCCCACGAGAACGATGAGGATCATTCGATTTTCTTCCGGCGGCACACCATTCGGAATGACCGGAGAGTTGATCTCATCTTTGGTGGAGAGGACTTAGATGATTTTATTGGGGTAATGCCGCGGGATCAGTTAGTTGAAGATTAAAGTAGCTGATTTACTAGCGAATCCAAACACTTGACTTCAGAGTGGAATAAATGGTAGCTGAATTAGCCGAAATTCAGGGCAAGCGTTTTACTGAATTCTTGCGAATTCAGCTACCAAATTATAAAAACTGTTCCCTAATATCTAAGTTAACATCTTGACTCCAAGTTTCCAGAAGTTGTTGGAAAATAGGACCCGGCCAAGTCAGCTGAACTTCATTGATTCGATTCACCCCGGCCAGAAAAAAAGACGTACAGGTCAACATTGCCTCATCTGCAGTTACGCAATCATAAACCTGTATGGGTTGCTCCTTGAATGGGATATCGATTTTTCCACATATTTCTCTTACCACCTGCAAGCTTGTTCCCCCAAGGATTTCATTCTGCATCGGCGACATTACCGTCCCTTCTTTAACCACTAAAAAGTTAGCCGCTGCGGTCTCCGTTATATGTCCTTGCGAATTAAGCAGCAAAGCAGATGCTTTTGGGTCCACCTGCTTCGCTTGCTGGTCCGCCAACCACCAATGCATGCGACTGCGCTGTTTAATCCGAGGTTCTACGCATTCCGGGGGAACATGCCGGACCGATGGAATTACCAAACGGGCTCCTTCGGAAAACAAATGGCGATAGCGGCCAAAATCCATGGGGAAAGTGTGCATCAAGAAGGTAGCTGGACCATCTCCGATGCCCCCGCTTTCGCCAAGATAATACCCCAATCGCCCGGGAGTCGCAGACATTACCAAGGAAAGTTCTTGGTGTGTTGAGATGAGTTGACTGTTGTGACGGACAATTTCCGATGCCAGTTGGGTTATCTCCCCCGCTGAGACCGGAGGATGAATACCGGTTGCCCGGCAACTTTGCTGGAAGCGTTCCAGGTGATCTTCCCAGCGATAAATTTCATGGCGAATGGTCCGGCACAGATCCGTAACCGTTGCTCCCCAGACAAAGCCGACATCATTTATTGGCAGACGGACTTCTTGGAAGGGGAGTAGTTTGCCGTCGAAAAAAGCGATGGGAGTATTTGTATCCATGGAATAAATTTTCGCTGGAATATTAATCGCCAAATCAAAAAAAGCAAGTCTGCAACCAATCTACAATCTCTCCCCCTGATTTTCTACAATCCCTCTTAGGGCACATTCTGCAAATTAGGACGGTCCAATGGACGAACAACCATCTCCAGATTCGTTAATACCTGCTTTCCGCCGGGTGGTTTTGAAGCTGAGCGGAGAAGGGTTTGGACCACCCGGCAAAACCGGAATCAGTTTAGATGAAACACTCAACATTGCTAACCAAGCCAAGGGAGTTCAGGACAGGGGCGTGCAATTGGCCATCGTGGTAGGTGGTGGGAATATCCTTCGCGGGGCTCAATTTAGTGCCGGTGGGGCGATCAAACAAGCCACTGCGGATTACATGGGCATGCTGGCAACCGTCTTGAACGGACTGGCGTTACAAGAATCCTTGGAATCCTTGAGCTGTGAAACCCGCTTGCTTTCCGCTATCCGGATGGAATCGATTGCCGAGCCTTATATCCGCCGCCGAGCAATTCGCCATTTGGAAAAAGGCCGAATTATCATCTTGGCCGGCGGAACGGGGAATCCATTTGTGACTACCGACACCGCCGCAGCCTTGCGCGGTCGGGAATTGGAAGCCAACATACTTCTGAAGGCTACCAGGGTAGATGGCGTCTATAGTGACGATCCGGAGACCAATCCCCACGCCACTCGTTATCCCAAGTTGACTTTCGACCAAGTGATTCGGGATAATTTGCGAGTGATGGATACTTCGGCAATCGACCAATGCCGGGATGCCGATTTGCCGATTTGTGTATTTAATTACAAAAAAGAAGGAAATATCGAAAAAGCGATTGCCGGACATCCCATCGGCACGCTGGTCACTTCTTAATAGAGAGAACGATTATGCCAACAAGTAAAGAAATCATTTCCGACGCCGAAGAACGCATGGAAAAAGCGGTCAATGTTTTTCGCGAAGAACTTCGCGGTTTGCGAACCGGTCGGGCAACTCCCGCTTTGGTGGAGAACATCCGGGTGGAATATTACGGGAACCCCACTCCCTTGAAACAATTGGCCAACATTAGTACTCCCGATCCCCAATCGATCATCATTCGGCCTTATGATAATTCCGTTCTCAAGGATGTTGAGAAAGCCATTCAAGCCAGTGATTTGGGAATGGCCCCAAACAATGACGGCAAACTGGTTCGCTTGCAAGTTCCCGCAATGAGCGGGGATCAACGCAAGAAGTTGGTCCAGCGGATCAAAAAATCCGGCGAGGACGCCAAGGTTTCCTGCCGCAATGTCCGCCGCGACGCCAACAAGCATTTCGACACCGAAGAAAAAAACAAAACCATGAGCGAGGACGAACGGGATACCGGCAAAGACGAAATCCAGAGCCTTCTCAAGAAATTTGAAGAACGCATCACCGAAATGGCGGATAAGAAATCCAAGGAAGTAATGGAAGAGTAGAATTGGAAATGGCAACCATCATTAGGCACAAGGAAAACGGACAAAAATATGTCCTCATCGGATCAGGGTTTGGTGCGTTTCAATCCAAAAAACCACACTGGTTCTTTGGCAACCTCCAGTCCGATACGGAAGAGGGACAGTATGCCATGGTTTGTGTGTGCGATTCTGCTGGCAATATAGGTTGGCTTGAATCTTCGGACGTGGTTGTTGAAACAGTTGATGGACAACCCGTCCAATCTCTTTTTTAAACCCCGCTCTCATTTCACATTTCTTTATTTGAGTAGAATACTCAAAGGTTAAACTAACAACATCGAAAATTGGCCAAGCCTATGTTTGTTGATCGTGTCACCATATTCGTAAAAGGCGGCGATGGAGGTAGCGGTTGTTGCAGCTTCCGGCGGGAGAAATATGTCCCCAGGGGAGGTCCGGATGGCGGCGATGGGGGCAATGGGGGTTCCGTAATTATCCAAGCGATTGAAGGGACGGATAATCTTGCCGACATTGCCCATCGCAAACATTGGCGTGCTCCAAAAGGTAGCCCGGGGGGCAGCAACAATTGCCAGGGAAAAAGCGCAGATGACCTTTTGATTCGAGTGCCGCCGGGGACATTGATTCGCGACCGCGACCGCGAGCATGTCCTCAAGGATTTAGTGCAGTCCAATGATCAGGTTATTGTGGCTCATGGCGGAAAAGGCGGACGCGGCAATGCCTCGTATGCTTCTTCCGTCAATCGGGCTCCCCGGCAAACACAACCCGGGGAACCAGGGGAAGAACGCTGGCTGGTATTGGAACTGAAAATGATTGCGGATGTTGGTTTAGTAGGGCTTCCCAATGCCGGAAAATCAACGCTGCTCAGTCGTTTGTCGCACGCCCGGCCGGAAATTGCGGACTACCCATTTACCACTAAGCACCCCAATCTGGGCATCGTTTCTTTTGGCGACGGTCAACGCTTTGTCCTGGCCGATTTGCCGGGACTCATTGAAGGGGCCCACCAGGGCATCGGTCTGGGTCATGAATTTCTCCGCCACGTCGAACGCACACGGGTTTTGGTTCACTTGGTGGAACCATTTCCGCCGGATGACTCCGATCCCCAGAACAATTACCGGGCCATTCGCCAGGAACTGGAATTGCACAGTCAAGATCTTGGCAAGAAACCGGAAATCATTGCTGTTAGCAAAGCCGAATTGCCGGGAAGCGAAGACGTGAAACAAAGACTGGAAAAAGAACTTAATTGCGAAATCCTACTTATCTCCGCAGTAACAGGACAAGGCTTGGCTCCCTTGGTGGGACGAGTTGCCAAGTTACTCGCCGAAGTCAAATCTGAGAATCCATCGTGAAAATCGCCTATGCCGTAGATGTTGGCAACACTCATATTAAATGGGGCCGTTGTGAAGGCGAAGTGGTTCGCGAGATCATCTCTCTTCCCCCCGACTGTGCCGATCCCTGGAAGCGGCAGTGGGAAAAATGGAGTATTTCCCGGGGTAGTTCATGGGCCATTGCGGGAGTTCATCCTTCACGCTGTAATATGTTGTTGGAATGGCTGCAAAATCAGGGGGTTTCAATAACTGTTTTGGATTCCCATGATCAGCTTCCTCTCAAAACTCGCCATGAAAATCCGGAAACGACTGGAATCGACCGGCTGCTGAATGCGGTTGCGGCCAATTCCAAACGGCCCAAGGAATCGGCTGCGGTCATTGTGGATGCCGGCTCTGCCGTTACCGTGGATTACTTGGATGAGGGAGGCAGGTTTTGTGGAGGAGCAATATTCCCCGGGTTTGGCTTAATGGCGAAAGCCTTGCATCATTTCACCGCGAAGCTTCCCCGGGTAGAAATTCGCAGAATTCCCGAACCGTCTGGGGCAAATACGATCCAGGCAATTGAAGTTGGTGTTTATTGGTCAGTTGTAGGAGGAATTGAAAAATTAGTGGGTTTTCATCGGCAAAATAATCCGAGTCAACTTGAAATCTTTCTGACCGGGGGAGACGCTAGTATCCTAAATGAGGGCTTGTCGGACAAAAACCAATTTCGACTTTGGCCGGGAATGACTTTAACCGGGATTCTTCTCTCCGCAAATCATGGACTGCAGCAGAAATCGTGAGCTTTCCTAACACCAATATCTTGGCTAGACTTACTCCTCCCGGCACGGGGGCAATTGCTACGCTCGCAATTTGTGGTCCGGATGTAACCACATTTTTGGAGGAGATCTTCACTCCCGCAGGCAAAGAATCGCAAACCAGCCTGCAAACCAATGAGATTGGCCGGTTTTGGTTTGGCCGCTTAGGGGAGGAGGAGTTCGAGAAAGACGAGGTCGTTGTCGCTCTGAAACAAACTGCACCCTTTCCCTTGTTTGAAATCCATTGCCACGGGGGACGGCAAGTCGTTGGGATGTTGGAGGAGCTGCTGACCAAAAGAGGGATGCAAAAATGTTCCTGGTCGGACTTTCATCAAACGGTGCAACCGGTAGGTACAGTTGATTGTTTGCAAGAACTATCCAAAGCTACGACAATTCGGACTGCAGCAATCCTACTGGACCAGTTTCACGGAGCTTTTCGACAAGCCAAAACAGAAATATTAGAACTACTTGGAAGAAACGAGAAAACCAAAGCCAGGCAAAGATTGCGGGAATTGGCAAAGTGGATCCCCTTGGGTTTGCATTTGACGTCGTCTTGGAAAGTGGCCATCGCAGGTGCACCCAATGTCGGCAAGAGCAGCTTGATTAACCGGCTTGCCGGATACCATCGGTGTGTGGTCTCTTCGACACCAGGGACTACTCGGGATGTGGTCACAACGAGCATTGTCATCGACGGTTGGCCGATTGAGTTGATTGACACTGCCGGCATGCGAGCCGAGGCGGAACTTTTGGAGAAAGAAGGAATTGATCTCGCTATGACCGCAATCAAAGAGGCCGATTTATGTTTGTGGTTGGTAGACGGCTCTTCCACTCCGGATTTTCCCAGTGAAGAATCCCCTCGAATTCAGATTGTCATCAACAAGACAGATCTACCTTATGCTTGGGATTTTAGTTCATACCCTGAAGCGATCTTGATATCCGCAGAAACCGGATCCGGGTTGGATGAACTCTGCGATAAGATTTCCCAAATCTTAATTCCGGAAACCCCACCTGCCAAAACAGCAATTCCCTATACAGTCAAAATGTGCGAATCGCTGACCCATTGCCTCGAATTGGTTTCTAATGAAAAATGGAGTGAGTTGGAAGAAGAACTCAACTCTATGTCTTAAATCTTTTTGAACCTACGGAGAATCCCGTGAAATCCGTCATTATCGAAGGAATACTTGCGGACATTTACGGGACACGACCCGGCCAGATTTCTATTGTGGACGGAATCATTGAGGCTGTAGGTTCAGATCTTGGAATAGCGAATTACATTTATCCGGAAAGCAGTCTGATCTTTGCCGGCATGGGGGATGTTCACATTCACGCCCGCGAAGATGTGACCGGAACGCAATTCTACAAAGAAACCTTCGCCACCGCGGCTGCCGCTGCGATTAATGGCGGTGTCATTCATGTGGCCGATATGCCGAACAATCCTGCCGCCCCGGTGGATGATGTTTCCTATCAGGCCAAGGAAGACCTGTTGAAAAAATCACCGTTGCCGGTAACTTTTACTTTCTACGCGGGCATTGGCCCGGGAACGCGCCCGGTTTCTCGCAAGGTTCCTTATAAAGCTTACATGGGACCGAGCGTGGGGGACTTGTTTTTCCGCAGCCTGGAAGAACTGGATCAAACCCTACAGCATTATCGCGGTCTGCCGGTCAGCTTTCATTGCGAAGATCCAATTCTCCTGGAACAAAACAAGACTCAACCGACCCACGAAAAACGCCGTCCGCCGGAATGTGAACTGAGTGCCACTCGCTTTGCATTGTCAATGATTGAAAAGCATCAGTTGAGCGGAAAGCTATGTCACTATTCTGTAGGGGAAGGGTTGCCTTTAATCCGGGAGGCAAAAACCAAGAATCTCCCCGTCACAGCGGAAGTGACTCCCCATCATCTCTTCTTTGATACATCCCTCCTTGATGATTCAAACCGGCACTGGATGCAAATGAATCCGCCTTTGCGTTCCCCGGACGACCGCGAGGCTATGATTGAGGCCCTGCGGGATGGAACCGTCGATTATCTAGCCACTGATCACGCTCCGCATACCATCGAAGAGAAGATGCAAGGAATGTCCGGTCAGCCGCATTTGGACACCTTCGGTGCGTTTGCATCCTGGTTGTTGGTGGAGCAAGGGTTCTCTCCGGAAAGAATTGCTGCGGTTTGTTCTGCAAACCCAGGAGAGTTTGTGAATCCTTATCACCAAGAAAAATATGGGAGATTGTTGCCGGGTTATGTGGGGTCGCTGACGGTGCTGGATCTGAAGAAAACGACAACGGTAACAAGAGATAACCTCCGAACGAAATGTGGTTGGAGCCCTTTTGAACACATCACTTTTCCCGGCAGGGTCACCGCAGTTTTTGTTCGTGGAGATCTGGTATGGGGGGAGCCTATCCATTGATGTGAAAATTTAGGATTGAGGTTTGGAATTTTCCCTTGAGACCCGTTAACATTGCCCTCACTACTTTCAAATATTCACCATGAGGGGAAAATAATGTTCCGGATCCAAAAGTTCATGCTTTTTCTTGTCCTTGTTAGTTTTGTCTAGTGCTTCACTGCTCCGGCTTTCGCCGTCCAAAAGAAAAATCCAAATATAGTCCTGCTGTTTTGCGATGACCTCGGCTACGGGGATTTAGGCTGCTATGGCCATCCCACAATCGCAACTCCCAATCTGGACAAGATGGCAGCCCAAGGAATGAAATTTACCCAGTTCTATTCCGCATCACCGGTTTGCAGCCCCAGCCGGGCGGCATTATTGACCGGGCGTTTGCCGATTCGTAGCGGCATGAACCGAGTATTGTTCCCCCGATCCCGTGGCGGTCTCCCGGAAGAAGAGTTAACCCTGGCTGAATCACTCAAGATGGTGGGATACCGCACCGCTTGCATCGGCAAATGGCATCTGGGACATTTGCCCCAGTTCCTGCCGACCCGCCATGGCTTTGATTACTACTACGGCGTTCCTTACAGCAATGACATGACCATCGATCCCAAGAATGCCAAGTTTGCCAAGAAGGTGGTCTTCCGAAAAGGACAAACCGCCGAGAAAGCCCGCAACGAAAAACCGCGAAGGGATTTTGTCCCTCTCATGCGAGGTGAAGAAATCATTGAATATCCTGCGGATCAAAGGACGCTGACCGAACGCTATACGGAAGAAGCCGTTAAGTTCATACGCTCCAGCCATCAGAAAAAGCAGCCCTTCTTGGTCTACCTTCCCAACACGATGCCCCACATCCCAC
>CAZPPD010000111.1:0-11207 GCA_964588185.1 uncultured Alcaligenaceae bacterium
ACCGATTACTCGGCATCTCGGACTCCCAATTTGACCAGGTTAACATAAGGACGCAATCAAAATTAATAAGGTTCAAACGATGATTATTTGTTTTTACAGCAATCATATTCATAAGGTTTTCATAAGTTTATCAAATAAAAACAGATTCAATAAGTTCTGCAAATACTTTGTAGGAATATTTTCCGCTAAGAAATATATCTTCATATGATTTTGTAATCATTTTATTTACATAAGTTGGATTTTGTAATAAGGAGAATGCTTCTTCGATGTTTGAGTAGTCGTTTTTTATGGATATATAGTGGACCTGTGGGAATAAAACACTGTTGTAGTCTCCTTCAACTAATAGCTGGCATGTTTTGCATATAATTGCCTCAAAATGCCTTGGGCCGATTGCCGGGAAAAAACCGGTGTCCAGTTCGGTAGAATACTTCTTTTTTATATTGGAGTAGGAAATTAATGGATTGTCTCGGACAAGTTCTGAAATTTCATTTTTAATTTTCCCCTCCGGATCAGTAACCGAAGAACCACTTTCACAACCGATTACCCCCCTGGCGGAGGATAAAAATTTTAGCCAGGAAGATCCTTCGATGGCATCCGATTGGCGGGTAGAAATATTACAGGTTAGTTTTAGTTTTCGAGCGGCAAATAATGCAGCCTTAGCGATTTTTGATTTGCACTGTCCTAGATTGCCAAACCAGTAAGGTAAGTGGCGGGCCCGGTAAACTATATCGAAAGGGCGTTTTTTTATTTTTGGTAATTTGTCGGCCATCTTAAAAGCGGTTGGCTCGTGAATGTAGCCGGTTAAACATTCTATAAAATGGACTTTGTTGTGAATTAGTGGATGTAATATTTCTCTGTTTGAAATTCCAAAATTGGTAAAAACGACCTGGACTCCCAATTCCAATAACCAGTTATCTAATACCAAGGAATGGTCATATTCATCCTGAGGAATGGCAATTTTCAAGCATTTGATTTCTGCAATCCAAGCAAATCTTTTCTTCCACTTCAGGAAATAATCTCCTGTCCAACGCATGCACAAGAATGTGGTGTGCAGGATAAGAACATCAAATTGTTTATACCGTAATTGATCGGGAAAAAGAGAAATCTGATCCTCAATAATCCAACTGGAAATCAAGTCGGCTGAATTAAAGTAGGTTATTTCATGTTCTGTGTGAGCTTCCAAAGCGCACAAATGGTGACGAACCGAAAGGCGCATGGAAGTTGGATTTCCACGATGTTCGTAGATTATTAAAATCTTTTTTGGATTGGCATTTGTAACGTTAGAGATCATTGGAAAGCGGCTACTCGTTTTTTTGCTTTTTTTATCATGGTGGAAAACCAATTTCCGGAATAAACTTTTTTGTCAACACGTAATCGCATTTCATACATTTTGAAAAGCGGCTTAAAAAACCATAAAAGAAAACGTTCCCCTTTTGGCAATTTTCTGGTTCTGCTGTTTCGCCAAGCAAGATCCTTTTGCCAGGCTCCGGAGCCAAAGAAATAGGCTTTTGTTAACCGGTTAAACAGGGGACGAGGAAGCCAGTCTTCCATTTGAAATATCAAGGGGTATTTCATATGGGGATAAGTTTTTCGCGATCGTACTATGCGAAACTCTTTCCATAAGTCACAAAAGGAAAATGAATTGAAGCGTCTAAGATGGACAAATTCATATTTAGCATCTTTATATACTGTTATATCTTCTTCCCATGGTATATGGACAAAAATCCTGGTTTCCGGAGTACATATTTTCAACAGACAATCTAATGTTTTTTCCGGGGAGAGGATATGTTCCAATACATCGGAAAGGATTATTACATCAAAAAAACCGGGTCGGAATGGTAGTTCTTCCGCATCTCCTTGGATGCAAATTATGGAGTCATCTTTGGAGATTGCATGGAGAAAAGTAGGTGATAAATCAAATGCAACTTTTATGTCGGCATTTAATTGGTTGAGAAAGACCCCATTACTTGAACCTATATCGAGGACTTTTTTGTTGTTTGCTTTGTTACCGATAAATTTCAGAAACATTTGATGGCGATATTCGGGCCGTTCCTCAAGATTATCTTGTAAACTGTCTTTAGCGATGTTTTCCGCATTTTGCAAATAACGAACTTGAATGCTTTGTTGGTAAGAAGGGGTAAAGTTTGGAATACCGTCATTAATGGAAAAGCGAAGTTGACAAGGATTGCAGATCAGATCCGATTCTATCTCCTGCAAGTCACAACGGCATTTCGGGCAAACACAGAATTCCGAATAGTTTATCACTTAAACCTCCATGTCCCCGGATGATTGAATACAGCCTGATTTATTGGCGGGTTTCCTTCCACAATAAATTCAAAGCTTCTATCGATTAAGTCATATATTTTCGGTGACTTAAGGTTATTCAAATCCAATTCCCGATAAAGAGCAGCCGAGATTATATAACTACCGTCCCCAAGCAGTAATGGATCCAACTCTAGAATAAAGTCCGAAGATTCCGAAACGGACAGATTTATATCTTTTGGTTTGCCGATATGCTGAGAAACCGTAACACCATCATTTCGAAAGATAACAATGGCCGGAATTACCGTAAAGAAGTTATCTTTTTCTGCTACAAAAGAAATCTTAAATTTTAATTCGCCGCCACATTGGAAAATATATTGTTCTTCCTCATCTTTTCCCAGAATATGGACGGATTTTATTACTAAGGATCCTTCTCCAGGCCATCTTCTAAGTTTGGGGTGATCAGTTTTTGCTGGTTTGATGGTTTGGTCTTTATTTTGAGGAGATTGGGTTAGTATCGGAACAGAAATTCCTTTCCATTGATTGTTTGTTGGGGGTAAAAGAGTCATTAGTTGGAATTTGCCGGTTTCCCAGATTTTTAACTCAGTTTGCACATTTGTATTTGTTCGGTAAGTAACCACAAAAGCATTGTTTGGTTGGTCTCCATGAGGACAATTAAATACCAACTCTCCTTTTTCCTGACTGTCGCGATAAAGAGTTCGATAAGATCGATCTGATGATTTCGGTGCCGACCATATGGAAGTGTTTTTCAGATAACAAGGGAAACCTGTGGAAGTATCTTGAGGTTCCCCAATGCAGAGGGTGTCTATTAATTTCCCTGCGTCCAATAACTTTACCTCTGATATATCACAGCCATCGGCTGTGTCGCTTTTTACCGCAAATTCCAGGACAAAGTATTTTGATGGGTTTGGATTGGATTGGTAATTTTGAGAAATACTCTGCTTGTTTTTTTCTTTAAGGCGTTGTTCGGTTAACTTACGGAGAAATTGTTCATAGGCTTTTACTACTTCTAAACTATTCCCTTGCTCAATGATTTTACCTCGATCCAGCCATATGGCATAATCACATAGCCTGGTGATTTGTTCCATGGCATGAGAAACGATAACTATGGTCGCACCGCTATCAACCAAACGTGCCATCCTTTCAGATGATTTCTGGAAGAAATACCCATCTCCAGCTCCCAGGATCTCGTCGATAATTAGGATTTCCGGTTTAACGGATGTGGCGGTGGCAAAGGCCAAGCGGGAAAGCATTCCAGCAGAATAGGTTTTTATAGGCTGTTCCAGAAAAGTTCCGAGTTCTGTAAACTCAGCTATCTCATTTATAGCCTTTTCTATTTCTTGGTTGGAAAATCCTTGATAACTGAGAGAGGAGTGGATGTTTTCTTTGCCGGTAAAATCGGGGTGGAAGCCGGCCCCGGCATCCATCAATGCCTGGATGGTGCCGTTGATGGAAACCGAGCCTTCGGAAGGCGCAAAGTTTTGCGTTAATAGTTTTAGGAGAGTAGTTTTTCCGGATCCATTTCGCCCAATAATTCCAATTTTGCTTCCTTTGGCTACTTTTAAATTGATTCCCCGTAATGCCCAGAAATCTTGGTAGTTATTTTCTCGCCAAGGGAATAGCCAATGTAATCCCAATGCATCTAATAAATTATCGAATCGGGAATTATATAATTTATATTTTTTGCCGACACCCAAAAGCTCGAATGCAACTGGATTGTTAATTCCACAAGGTTCTATCGGATGAGTAGGAGTCAGTGGTTGTGATTCCAATATCGCTTGCATCTTCGCTGTTCCGATGGAGAATTTCTAAGACCAAAGAGTCAAATAAAGTCGATGATTACTTTTTTACCTCGTGAAAAGAGGCGGCTTCCTGCGAAAAAGATACCCATTGAAAATAAAGTGACTACCAAAAATTCTGTGGTGGAAGGCAATTGGTTAAGTATCAATATTTTTTGGTATATGGTTACAAAATAGGCGAATGGGTTGAGTAAAATCAAAAAGGATAATCGTTCCGGGATCATATCCGGGGTATATGCGACCGGAGAGGATACTACTATCAACAACAAGCAGAGATTAACTAGGTACTGGAGATCCCGGATAACCACATTGAAAAGTGACAAACACCAAGTGAGACCGCATAATGCTATAATCTGCAAGAACCATAGGAATGGTAATAGTATTAGGGGCCATGAAGACAACCTGAAAATAAGGCTAATTATCACCAAAACCGGCATGCCGATGATCATAATTCCTTGACTCAGCAGGACGGCTTTGGGGCTGATAAGGTCGACCGGAAATACAGTGTTATTGAGGATAGCTTTATTGCCGACTAAGGAGGATACCCCCAACAGAAGTGTTTCGGAAATACAAAGAAGAGGAATTAATCCGGAAAATATATATAATGTATATTCCAGGGTGGATAATCCCTGAACTTTAATCTGAAATATAAGGGTATATATTGTGGCGTAAACGGATAGGAAAAGAAGCGGATACAACACTGCCCAAGCCAATCCCAGCAATGATCCTTTATACCGGGCAGCAAATTCATTTTTGGTAATGCGAAATAGAAGCCGCCAGTGGCGGCAAAGCAGTTCAATACTGGTTGTGTGCGGCCCCAAATTCCTCATGGTTTGCGTCACTAATTGAAGGTGGAAAAGGACAAGCAGCCTTCCAATCCTTGCAATTAGAAGGAATGGTTTCTGCTTGTTGTAATTTGGGAAAAGTAAAATCAAGGTGCACAATCAGTAGGGAAGATGTTATAGCCCGATTTGGGAAAAAAAATCAACCCGGACCCCGTGGCAACGTGGCAATATGATTCCAAATAGGTCAGATAAAGAACCGCCAAATGACGCCAGGCGAATTGTTATCGACACAAATATTTTGATCGGCAGTTTGTACGCCCCGCAATCGGCCAGCGGTAAAATTGTTCGGGCGTGTTTACGGGGAAATCTACTGGTGCTTTTGAGTGAAGGAGTTTTCGGGGAGTATCGGTATATTTTGCCCAGGGCAGTGCAGGGAAAAGACTATCAGGGCTTACTGGATCAGCTTGAGGGGCTTGCTTTGTGGGTTGAGCCGAAAGAAGTTCCGCCGGTGGTTACGGAAGATCCCCAGGACGATAAATTAATCGCCTTGGCGGTTGCAGGCGGAGCAAATGCCCTTATTACCAATGACCGGGGAGTTCTGAATCTGCATCCCTATCGAGGGATTGAGATTTTACGGCCAGTGAAATTTTTAGAAAATCGGGAAAATAGAAACTAATTTCATGCGAAATTAAAGTAGGCGGTATAACCTGCTTCACGAGCAGTAAACGGATCTTCTCAATTTTTGCTGAAGTCCAACTTTTGCGTAGTTCCTCGGCTTAATGGATCAAGCATGTATTTTTTGTGGCAGCAGGAGCACAAATCGTAGCGAAAGTTTTGGTAGGGTGCGGCAATTTCACAGTGTTCAAGATTTTCTTCCAACTCCTGGAGCATTTGCCCAACGGCTTCCAAGTTGTCCTGTTCCAGGTCTTCTTCCGTTAGCTCGTTTGGGTCATAAGCTGCATAAGCTTCAATCTTGACGACGTAATGTTGGTCTTCTTTCGCTCGGAGCTCCTTGCCGCAAAGATCACACGTAACATGCAGCATTGAACGCGGCCCTCTCATCAATAAGTAAGGAATATGAGGTATAGAAAAGGGTTAAAATCCTTCCCATTTAAAACCCTATATATCCACAGGTCGCAAAGTTCGGGCTTTCTGTCAAGTTGAATCTGTAGAAAGTAGCCGGATTCGTTAAACTAATTCTTAAAATCGGGAACACATTTTTTGTTGTTGTCAACAAATCATTTAATTTCTTTTGGGTATTAAGGGTTTTTAAATGGTCGGGTCGGTATTCAACCAAGAGATGTTGCTGAGCACCCGGCGCAGCCGCTGGCACTATTTCCGTTGGTTATATGCCGGTTTGCTGGTTTTGGAATTTGTGTTGTACCTTTTCATTGTTTCCGTATCCCAACCGAGTAGCGGCAATGGAAGCTTCACCGCACTAAGCATTTTCAGCTCGGAATTTACCCAATTCTTTTGTTCGCAACATTTTCTCCTCCTGTTGCTGATTACGCCTATCCTCACGGCGGGTGCCATTACCGATGAAAAAACTCGCGGTACATTGCAATACTTGCTGGTTGCCGATTTGAAATCCTGGGAAATATTGTTGGGGAAATTGTTTGCCCGCAGCTACCAGGGGATTTTGCTATTCTTAGTCGGATTGCCATTGCTGTGTTTTACTTGCGGGTTTTTAGGGCGAGGTTACATCCTCATCCCCATCATAATTCTGTGCACCTTGGTGCTCCTTTTCGCAATTGGCTCTTTGAGTTTGCTGGTTTCGGTGTGGAGCAAGGAAACTCGCGACGCCGTAATTGTTGTGTATGCTCTGGGTTTGATGATTGTTCTGGCGTTTCTCATTCCGGGAGTCCGCGGTTTCTTGGGGGGAATTGAGAAATTCTTTGGTGGAAACCTTAGCCTTCTGGATCCATTAAGCCCGGCGATGGCAATTTCGGATCCGGGAGAATTGTGGCGGAGGGTATTGGGATTTGCCGTGTTTTGGAGCGGAGTGGGGTTAATTTGCTTGACCATTGCGGGTTTTAGTTTGCGCTGGGTTTACTTTCGGCAACTTCAGGCCCGGCAAAAAAAGCCACTCATTCGCTTGTGGCGCAGGCCGCCGGTATCCAATTCACCAATTACCTGGAAGGAAAGATATGTGGAAGGGATTTCCCCGCTGGGGGTATTGAAACGCTTTCCCATATGGTTTGGCATGCTGGTGGTTTTTGCGGCCACGATTCTTGGGTCCGGGTGGATTCTCATTTACCGATTACCGTCGGGGGAAAGTGTGGAATCCTTACTTGAGAGAATAGTAGCCGGAGATTTGGCTGGTCTTCTTTCGGTATTCAGTTCAATGCGGCCCTCTGATTCCGCATTTTATCAGCAGGGATTGGTGTTATTGCAGATCACAGGATTTATTGTCGGTGTTCGTTGTTCTGGAACGATTTCCAAGGAACGGGAGAAAGGCACCTGGGATTCGTTATTGCTGACGCCCTTGTCTACCAAGGAAATCGTGCGGGGGAAACTTTGGGGTATCGCGATGGCTTGCATTCCCTTTTTTGTCGCTTATTCTTTGCCGGCCTTGTTCTTATCCCTTTTGGGGGGCCCAAAATCCTTAATGTGGACCATTTTGTGGTTGATGGCCACCATTTTGGCGGTGTTTTATGTCGGCTCCGCGGGAATGTGGTGTTCTGCCCGGGCAAAATCCTCTTGGCGAAGCCTGTTGGGGACTTTGGCTTTCATCTATTTGGGGGGATTAGTGCTGCATTGCTGGCTGATGATTTTTACCGGGTGTTTTACATTGCTAATCATAGCCTTTTTCCTGGCATGCGAATATTTCCTACGTTCGGCTAATATTCAAATAACGCAACCCCTTGCTGGATTTTGGGATGCATACTGGATAGCCTTTTGTTTACTAATGGCGGGCTCATTTGCATTTATTTCCTGGCGATTGTTAATCGGCACCGAATCGCGGATAAGCTCAATGGAAAGAGTTCGGGAAAGGAAAATCCGGAGACGATTCAACCGAAGAGGAAGGTAGATCGGGAAATAATTTTCCCATTCTGTGAAGTTTCGTTCCCAAGAAAAACAGCAGGCATATCCTGTTAATTTTCCATAAGCTACTAAATCACATACAGTTACTTCCGCCTTAGATTTTTTTACTGCTTGGCATTTTGACTGCTTATCTACAATTCAGCAGAGGTAAGATTTCAGCGAACTTGCAATCTTATTAATCCGTAGGCAAAAAAATAATGCTTACATTTGGGTCTGCCGGGTGAAGGAATCACCAATACATAATTGATAGGCACGGAGGCTACCACTACACAAAGGAGCGTGTAATGGAGACCGTTACTAGGATTACCAACGCGGAAGGCAAAAAAAGCAGCAATTCACTCTACATAGTCGGCATCGGCGCTTCTGCCGGAGGATTGGAAGCGTTAGAAGAATTCTTTGACAGTATGCCGGCAGACAGCGGATTAGCTTTTGTTGTTATTCAACACCTTTCCCCCGATTACCGGAGTCTCATGGATGAGCTACTCTCCCGCCATACGCAACTTGCCATTCATCGGGTGGAAAATGAGATGCTGGTGGAGAAGAACTCCATCTATTTAATTCCGCCCAAGAAAGAAATGATCATATCGGGACAACGTTTGCTGCTCAAGGATCGAGATCCGGAGAAAGGGCTCTCCTTACCAATCGATACGTTCTTTCGGTCGCTCGCCCACGAAGTTGGCCAATGTAGTGTAGGGATTATTTTATCCGGCACGGGCAGCGATGGCAGCCGCGGGGTTCAAGCCATCAATGAAGCAGGTGGACTGGTTTTGGTCCAAGATCTGGATTCGGCAAAGTTTGACGGCATGCCGCGGACAGCCATCCAAAAAGGGACTGCCCGCCATATTGTGAATCCCGGAAAAATGCCGGAATTGATTTTGAAGCATGTTCGTCGAGAAGCTGGAGAAGAAACAGGCGGATGCCTTACTCCGGAAGACGCCATGCAGGAAATATTTAATCTCCTCCGATTGGATTGCGGCATTGACTTTTCTCATTACAAATCCACCACGGTGGCTCGAAGGATCGACCGACGATTAAAAATTATCGGGATTAATCGCCTTGAGGAGTATGTGGACCTGTTACGGTCGGACAATGAAGAGCTTAATCTTCTGTACAAGGATTTGCTGATTGGAGTTACCGAGTTTTTCCGGGATCAGGAAGCTTTTCGGATTCTTAAAGAAGAGGTCATCCCGGAAATCCTGGAGAGAGTTCCCGAGGAAGAAGAAATCCGTTTCTGGGTTGCCGGCTGTGCAACGGGAGAGGAAGCATATTCCCTGGCAATCTTGTTGCATGAGGAACTCGCGGAATTAAAAAGAGCCATCAACGCCAAGATATTTGCCACGGATGTCCATCGCGGTTCCATTGAAATTGCCAGTGCCGGCATTTACGACCAAGCCAGTGTTGCCAATGTGGAGCCGAAACGGCTCGAGCGGTATTTTATACCGAAAAATGACAAATTTCAGGTATGTCCGGATTTGCGGAAGATGGTGGTGTTTGCTCCCCATGATGTCATCCGCGATGCCCCCTTTACCAAGATGGAATTGATCACCAGCCGGAATCTTTTAATTTACTTGGAAGCGCAAGTCCAAAGAAAAGTTACCTCCCTTTTTCATTTTTCCCTACGAGCGGGGGGATTCCTTTTCCTGGGTCCCAGTGAAACCCCGGGAGATATTGCTGATGAGTTCAACACAGTAGACAGGCATTGGAAGATCTACAAGAAGCGCCGCGATATTCGCCTGCAACCAATCCGGTTGTCCCCGCCAACAAAACGGCCAACCAATGATATGCCTCGATTACATCA
This sequence comes from uncultured Alcaligenaceae bacterium, assembly GCA_964588185.1. Classification (GTDB taxonomy): domain Bacteria; phylum Planctomycetota; class Planctomycetia; order Gemmatales; family Gemmataceae; genus CAZPPD01. The sequence goes on from CAZPPD010000111.1 coordinate 9,711, forward strand.
AACTCGCCCCAATGGCCCTCATGATCTCCAGTTGATGGATGCTTATGACGCATTGCTGGACCGATACATCCCGCCCAGCTTTCTGGTGAACGAGCGGGGCGAGTTGTTGCACACATTCCATGGGGCGGGAGAATACCTCAAAATTCGGGATGGCCGCTCGACGCAAAACGTGTTGGACATGGTTAGCAATGAGCTTCGCTTATTCCTCACCGGGGCACTGCAACGGGCAGAAAAAGAAAAGAAAACAGTGATCTACAATGGAGTGCCGGAGAATGGAGACAAAGAGCAAATTCGCTTGACGGTGCAACCGATAGTATGCCGGGACTACACCTATTTCCTGATTGCTTTGGAAAAGGGGGGACATCAAAGTTCGGCATCGATCCGGGAAGACGCCACCATTAATTTTGGGGAGGCAACGCGCGAACGAATTGGTACCTTGGAGCAGGAATTACGTCACACCAAGGAAAATCTCCAAGCCACTATCGAAGAATTGGAAACCAGTAACGAAGAATTGCAAGCCACCAATGAAGAATTGCTGGCTTCCAATGAGGAATTACAAAGCACCAATGAAGAACTGCAATCGGTGAACGAGGAGCTTCATACGGTTAACGCAGAACATCAACGGAAAATCTCGGAGCTGACACAGCTTACCGACGATATGAACAACCTGCTCCGCGGCACCGAAATGGGGACGATTTTCCTGGACCGCAATCTGTGCATTCGCAAGTTTACTCCCCAGATTACGGAAGTCTTCCAGATCTTGCCGCAAGATGTTGGCAGACCCATTCACAACTTCGCTCGGACTATTGATTATCCAACCCTCTTGGATGATGTCGCCAGTGCTTTGGAAGATGGGGAGCGCATCGAAAAACAAGTTCGGGACCGTAATGGAAACTGGTGCCTGGTGCGTATACTTCCCTACCGGACAGATAAATATATCGAGGGTGTTGTGCTCACTGTAGTGGATATTTCCAATCTGAAACGAATGGAGCACGATCTGGAACGGATGTCCAAAGTGTTTTCCGAAGGGGCTGACCCGGTCATCTTCGAAGATTTGGAATACCGAATATTGGATGTCAACAAAGAAGCCGAGCGGCGCTATGGGCGAACGCGCCAGGACTTGGCCGGCAAGCAAATCTTTGAGCTGATCCCCCCAAACCGGCATGAAGAAATGAGGCGGTTACGAAAAGAATGCTTGATTGAAAAGCACGTCCGCGATGTTGAAGGCGTTCGGTTGACTAAATCCGGCAGGGAAATTCCCATCCTGCTGACCTTATTTGTTTTGAGTGATGACCAGGGGAATCCATCTGCCATCGTCAGTATTGCCAAGGATATTGCCCGGCAAAAGCAGGCCGAACAAGAAGCAATCCTGGCTGCCTCGCGGCGGGACCAGTTTTTGACGATGCTGTCTCACGAATTGCGAAACCCGTTGGGTGCAGTGCTCAACGCCAGCTATGTTCTGGATGATAAAAAAGCAGAACCGCCTGTCATCCAATC
>CAZPPD010000112.1:0-11069 GCA_964588185.1 uncultured Alcaligenaceae bacterium
ATCCGCAATCCTATCTGAATGGTAATCCACCAGAAAGCAAACGTTAATACCCCGGTCGCATCCATCAAGGCTTTTTGGACTTCCGTTGCGACCTTTTGGCGGGGATTTACATATCCAAAAGTGAACACCCGAACCACATGGGCCGTTTTTGACCGCAGCCAATATTCCGCAGTATCAAAGTGCTTTTCCAATTCTTTCCTGTCTATTTGTCCCACTACGGTAAGCCCATAGATATCGAGTGCAATCATAAGCAAACCAAGGGAAGCACTAATCCCCAACGCCCACCAGTATTCCGCCAAACCACCCAATGTGAGGCCATTCGGTGGCCGGGTTGCTTCCGGCCAAATCAAACGAGAAGCAATCAACTGAATCAGAGCCAGAATCAAAGCAAATACCGCCGGCAACATCACCGGCCAGGTAAGAAAAATCATCTTATGGTCTCTGACCAACTTGAATAAGTTTGGCCATCGACCGGGGACTTTTACCACAATTTGGACGATACTCCGGTAAAATCCAATTCGGCGGAAGCTACTGGCAAGAAAAAGCAGGACCAAGTAAAAGTCCAAAAACCGAATCGGACTTAAATTCCAAAACCAAGTCATAGAGATGGGAGATTGAAGAAAAAGCTTTTAGTAAGTGCCCAAAACACTCTACCGAATTCTTCCGGGAAATGACAAGTGATGTCCACCACCGCGCATATGTTCAGAATTATTTGCCCTTTGCAATCCCGCCAAAATCCAAACCCTTCAGCTGACTATATTCATGGCCATATCTTTAGACTTTCATTACACTTACAATAAATTGAATGCACTTTACCTCAGCCTGTTATTTCGGTAAAATATTTATTGTATCTCAATCATTTATTCCTGACCCAATCCCTTACTCAACAAGGACGTTCCTAAAATTCCTTCTCTTTTCCACAGCGGGTCAAACCATTGGGGTTGTTCAATTTTCCCAGGAAATGGAACCGGGAAGATTGTTTCAGCTAGAGAGAATATGCAAATACAATCTCTCACTTTCGCCGGTTTTTTTACCACCGAGGAAACTCGGCCGGCAGTGTTGGCATTGGAAGAGGTTGTCCATTCTCTGACCCAAACCAATGCCAAACCTAAAACCAACCCTGTTTTCCTTTATGGACCGGCAGGAATTGGAAAGACTCACTTGGTTCAGGCTCTGATTGAAGAGGTAATTCAGAATAAACCAAGCGCCTTGGTAACTAGTTTCACCGCAAGAGAATTTGCCGGCAAACCTCAGAGTCGGAAATCAACAAAAGAGGGAAAAAACGCAGATCTAGCCGCCAAGGAATGCGACCTTTTCATAGTAGAAGACTTACAAAATCTTCCTTTGAAGAGCATGGGAACTTTTTCCAAGTGGATAGATGATATTTTGCGGCGGCAACAACAGCTTGTGCTGACGGCCAACACTGGGCCCAAGTTCCTGCAACAGCACAAAGGATTTTCCACCCGCTTGGTTAATCGCCTTAACGGGGGATTGCCGGTCCGCTTAAGACCGTTATCTCCGACAAACCGGCTGGCCCTCTTAAAAAACAAACGGAGCAATCCGGACATTCCGGAGGAAACCCTGGATTGGCTGGCCATGAATCTTAAAGGCGGAAATCGCCAGGTCCTGAATGCTTTGCAACAAGTGGAGATGCTTCTAAAAGTAGAAGGTTCTTTGGATGTTTCCCAGGTTGCTAAGCACTTCCAGGACGAAGTTCGCATGAGCAAAGTTACCGTGGAACGCATCACTAAAAAAGTCGGCGGTTTTTTCCAAGTTGAACCCGGCCATTTAAGGTCGCGGAAACGCTATCGCAGCATCGTGGTTCCGCGGCAAATCAGCATGTACCTGGCCCGGTTGATGACAAACCTATCGCTGGATCAAATAGGCGATTACTTTGGCGGCCGCGACCACACCACGGTCTTACATGCTTGCCGCAAAGTGGAACAGGCCCTTCATGCCGACTCCACTATCCAAGGAGCCGTACGTCAGCTGCAAACTACTCTTATGTAATTAACGTGGTGGAAAACCTGTTCACAGATTGTAGGAACAATGTCCTTAGGCGGTCTTAACTTGAACGATCAAAAGTGGGTTTTCGGATAGAAGATAAATCTCAACGAGAATTTACAAACCAACAACATGCTATCGCCAAGTTTTCCACAATACGATTTTATCTCAACCCGAAAGTTAGCAAGGCATTAAATACGCAACAAGAAGTAATCAACATGAATTTTTGGTTTTACTATTACTGCTTTATTTTCAAATATCTAAAAACCAGGAGGAAAAAGAGAACGAATGGTCTCTTGTAAACATTTCCAAGACATCCAACCCGTGAAACCTACAATAACTCTTTCCGTTATGTAGTTGGATTGTGATTCTCTGGAATCTGTTTTGCCCCAATTATCCTTGGTTGTGAAACTATGAGAGTTATTTGTCATCGCGAAGGATTGTTATCCGCCTGCCAGTTGGTCAACGTGGCCGTGGCCGAGAAGAAACTATCCCACATTCTGCAAAATCTCAAAATGATTGTGGAGGGGGACCGGTGTACTTTGATGGCTACGGATACCGAAGTCGGAATTCGCATGGAAGTGCGCAGTGTCAAGGTGGAAGAACCGGGGGAAGCTCTATTACTAGCCAATCGCTTGCTTTCCATCCTTCGCGAATCGACGGAAGATGAAGTCACCATCGAAACAGGGGAAGATTCCACTTGGCTGCGAAGCAAACATGCTGAATTTGAAATGCCCAGTGAAGATCCGGCCATCTTTCCGGATTTTCCCACCTTTGAAGAGGAAGATTACCACGAGCTGGAAGCTGGATTGCTTCGCGAAATGATTCGGCGAACCCAGTTTGCGGTTGCGTCGTCGGAGAGTGCACGATACGGAGCAACCACGGGTATTTTGTGGGAGTTAAATGGAGAGAAGATCCGCTTGGTGGCTACTGATGGCCGCCGCTTGGCCATGGCAGATGGAACCGGTACTCCTCAAGGGAACCATTCGACCAATGGACAAATGCCGGTGGTGCCTATCAAAGCAATGACGTTGTTGGAGCGTAACCTGCAGGAGCCGGAAGAAAAAGTTCGTATCAGTATCCGCGCCAATGAGATTCTAATCAAAACCGAACGTTCGGTGATTTATAGCCGCTTGGTGGAAGGCCGCTTTCCCAACTACCAACAAGTTCTCCCAAAGAAACACCAGGTCAAGGTGCCTCTGACCGTTGGGCCCTTCCAGGTTGCTATCCGGCAAGCAGCCATTATGACGGATGAGGAAAGCAAGCGGGTGGTGTTTTCGTTTGACAAGGAAAAGTTGATCTTACACGCTCGGGGTCAGGCATCGGGTAGCTCCAAAGTGGAAATGGAGTTGGATTTCACGGGCGACCCAATTGAGATCAGTTTTGATCCCAAGTACTTAATTGAGATGCTTCGAGTATTGGATCCGGATTTACAACTTACCTTGGAACTTTTGGATAGTAACAGCCCGGCTATCTTTCAAAACGAAACCGGTGACTACACCTACGTGGTGGTGCCGCTGGTAGTCCGTGATCCTTCGCCTACAGCCGAGTAGTTGAAGCAGGATCAGCAGCTGGTTCACCAGAATTCAGCCGAATTGACATAACCATTCCTTCTCTGAATTAGTTTGGTCAAGTTCATGAGGAAAAACCCAGGTCCTGAACCTATTAAAGAGATCATTGCCCGCCTTTTTATTTCCCGGGGATGGGGGCGGCGGCAAGGGAATCTCCAATTGGAACAGGCTTGGGAGGAGAGTATCGGTCCGGATCATGCCCAGAAAACTCGCATTGTCGGCTTTCGCCGAGGCATCTTAGAAGTGGAAGTTGCCAACTCCATTCTGCTTCAGGAATTGGTTCATTTCCACAAACGAAAACTCCTGGAGCAACTGCGCCAACGGTTGCCGGGAAAACAGCTGAAAGATTTACGATTCCGCACCGGCGGATGGAAATCGAGCGAGTAGATTCTTCATTTACTTTAGCCCCAGCAGCTCGGTGCAAACAAATAGAGGAACATAGAAATGATCGATGAAGTTCTTCCCAACGAGGAAAATGAACAGGCCATGGATCAGGCAAGATTGGATGCTTCCGAAAAATACGGAGAAGGCAACGTACAGGTCTTGCGAGACGCGGCTCATATTCGCCAACGCCCGGGTATGTACATCGGTGACACCGCAACGCGCGGCTTGCATCACCTTGTTTATGAATTGGTTTACAACAGCGTGGACGAAGCGTTAGGGGGTTATTGCCAGAGCATTCAGGTCAAAATCAATGTCGACGGCAGCCTTAGCGTTGCCGATGACGGACGAGGCATCCCGGTTGCCATGCACCCGGTAGAAAAGCGTCCTACTTTGGAAGTTGTGATGACGACCGTAGGAGCCGGAGCGAAGTTCGACAAAAAGACCTACAAGACCTCTGCAGGTCTGCATGGAATGGGAGCCAAGGCAGTTACCGCGCTGAGTGAGTGGACTGAGGCGGAGGTTCGCCGCGAAGGCAAAGTTTACGTCCAGGAATACGAACGCGGAAAACCCATAACAGATGTCAAGGAAGTAGGCGGTTCGGCCAACCGCACCGGGACCAAGGTTACCTTCAAGCCGGACCCGGAGATCTTCAAAGAAGCGAAGTTTAACTACGACACCTTGGAAGCCCGCCTTCGCGAACTTGCTTTCCTGAATAAAGGTTTGAGTATTCGCTTAACCGATGAGCGAACCAATAAGGATGAAACCTTTCACTATGCAGGCGGGGTAGCGGAATTTGTCGAGTTCCTCAACAAATCGGAGGAAACAATCCACAAACCGTTGTATGTGGAAAAGACGGTAGACGATGTTTACGTGGAAGTTTCCATGCAGTACACCACCAGCGATCAGGAGCAGGTTCGCTGCTACGCCAACAACGCCTACAATCCCAGCGGTGGAACTCACCTCAGTGGTTTTCGGGGAGCCATAACCAGGTCGCTGAACCATTATGGACAGAAAGAAAACCTACTCAAAAACGTTAACCCAATCGGCGAAGATTTCCGCGAAGGGTTAACTGCCATCATTAGTGTCCAGATACCTGAACCGCAGTTTGAATCGCAGACTAAAGTCCGCCTCAATAATCCCGAGGTGGAAGGGATAGTCGCCAGTGTATTGAATGAGTATCTTTCGACCTACCTGGAAGAAAACCCCAAAGAAGCCCAAAAGATCATGAAGAAGGTGGCGGTAGCTGCCGAGGCTCGTGAGGCAGCCGCCAAGGCCAAGAAAGCCTTGAAGGAGCGTAAGAGCATTTTGAATTCCGGTGGGCTGCCGGGAAAACTAATGGATTGTACCAGCCGGGAGCGAGATAATTCGGAATTGTTCCTGGTGGAAGGTCAGTCGGCAGGAGGTTCTGCCGAAAGTGGCCGGGACCGCATGTTTCAAGCCATTCTGCCGCTACGCGGAAAGGTGCTGAATGTTGAAAAAGCCCGCCTGGAAAAGGTCCTGAGCAATGAGGAGATCCGCAATCTTATCACAGCGGTAGGAGTGGACATAGACAATCCGGATGATGTCAGCAAGCGCCGCTATGGCAAGGTGGTGATCCTGACTGACGCCGATGTGGACGGCCAACACATTCGTACCCTGCTGTTGACTTTTTTCTATCGCCAGATGCGGAAACTCATTGAAGAAGGCCACATCTACGTTGCCAGACCGCCACTTTACAAAGTAATGGAAAAGAAGAATTCTCGTTTTGTGCAAACAATTCCGGAAATGAATTTGCAATTGCGAACGCGGGGACTCAAGAACACTCGCCTAAAGGTGAAACCGGTCCTGGACCTTGTTACCGGAGAGCAAGGTGAAGAGGTGGTGTTTGAAGGAGAAAGGTTGGACAACCTTTGCGTTATCCTCAGTAGTGTTGAAGATCCTCTGGTAATCTTGGAACGGCGTGGAGTAAATCTGGACAAGTTCTTTAAAATGGCCGGAGATCAAGGTTTGCCCAGTTTCCGTGTTCTTTTCGGCGGCCAGGAACATTGGTTCCATACCCGGGAGGAATTGGAGGCCTTTACCGACCAAAAGAAGCAGGAGTTGGGTCACGATGTTGAAGTAGGCGACGAAATGGCGAAAGGAAACGGCAACGGTGAGAAAATGGAAACGCTATTCATCCAAGAATTGCATGAGGTAAAAGCCGTCAACAAGGCCTTGGGGAAGCTCAGGGAAATTGGCTTAGGTTCGGATGACTTGGTTCCCTTGCCCCGCATCGCCGGCCGTGAACCTCCCCAGCGTTTTTATTTAGAACAGGGAGATAGCCGGAAAGCACTTCCGCAGCTCCGTGAACTTCCTTCGGAAATTCGCCGCCTAGGTGAAAAGGGCTTGAGTGTTACTCGGTTCAAAGGACTTGGTGAAATGGATCCGGAAGAGTTGTGGGAAACCACCTTGGATCCCAAAGTCCGCACCTTGGTGCAGGTAAAACTCGAAGACGCATTGAAAGCAGAAGATATGTTTCGCACCCTGATGGGTGAGAAAGTAGAGCCGCGCCGGGATTTCATCAACAAACATGCCTTGGAAGTCACCGATCTCGACTATCACGGAGCCTAATCTTTACTTTAGGTTTGTTTGTAAAACCCAGGGAGTGCCATGTTCCCTGGGTGTTTTTGTTGTGGATTTCAATAACGAAACAATGGATCAAGTTAATTCCGACAAGCCTCATCCTGATGGATAACCATGAAAATACAATCTTTGACCTGTTTTGCAGCCATCTTTTTGTTGATTATAACTGCACCGTTCTCCCGGGCAGTAGAACTAATCCAAACCGTATCCCGGGAACACCCCTCGTTCCAAGTTGCCAAGGCAAAGATGACCATAGGTCTCGATGGTTATGTTTATCTCAGCAGTGGCGGAAATGATAGTTACGTTCTCCGCCTGACTCGCACGGGGAAATAGAAAATCGGCAGTAAAGTGACCTATGCCCTAACAGGAGTCGCCGCCAATGCCCAGGGAATTATTGCAACCAGCAACACCCATTTCAGTCACTCGGTCAATCTGCACCATGAAAATTTCGACAAGTTTTCCAGCGTAAAGGATTTTCTTAACAATGATCAGCTCGGTTGGGATTGTCCCAACCATATCGAGGTGGGTAGCAGTGGTGATTTCTATGCCGCCGAAGAAAATCGGAATCGCATAGTTCAAATATCCCCAGAAGGGAAAATAACTCGCGTTTATCCCATTCGCCATGAAGAGGAACCGAATTGGGGAAAAACTCTGCGATTCATTCGCATAAGCTCACCAAACCCATCGAGGCATCCCGCTTTCGATTAGTCTCTTCAGGGGGAACGTGGCCGGTTGGTAATGTTCGCTTGGCGGAGGTAATCTTCCATGGTGAGTCTTTAGGATGCCCGCATCCGGATGTAGTTGCCAAAAAACCGCGAGCGATTTTGTTTGACGAAGACATCAAGGATTTCAAAGTGGCCTTTGTGCATGGGCATAATCCCGGGTTTGAACTAAAGACCGGGGATCAGGCCTATTCGGGAGGTCACTATGTTTACCTCGACCCAAGTCGCCAAACGGAGTTTGCCCCTGCCTTCCGGCCCCACTTCGGGCATTCCATGCCGCTGTGGGATTTTGAGATCCGAGAAAATCCGGGACCTGGGCAGTATCGTTATTTACGGTTTCATTACAAAGCTCTTTCCCCAAAAACCAAGCGGGTGATTTTAAAGCTGGGAGGAACCCATATTATTGACCAGCCAAAACAGGAATGGACAAGTGTCATTCATAGTCGACCTCTGGAAATTCGGAGGCCGGAAGGAACAGAATATTCGGGCCATTCGGTTTGGTTGCGAAGGGGGGCCGGCGGCCTTTGATGCAGTAATTCTCGGAAGGAATAGGAAGGATATTTTGGAAAAATAGTAGCAATTTCCTCCAATGTGCATTCATAAATTCCTTCGGGGAGTACTCCGTCTTCAAAATCTGGAATCATTTAATCTGATACCTAATGAGAGTGTTTTTGGAGTGGCCCTATGCATACTAGGTCATAAGGAGTTTACAGGAGTAAGCTTCCCTGCCAAGTCCTCCTCCTGGGCCCGGTTCCAAGCCTCTTCGGTCCCGATAGGAAACCAAAAAGATGCCTCGATCACATGAAAGGGTTGTTTCTCAGCTACTTTGGACACGTAGTCGGTAATCTCATATTCCCCACGGGGTGATAGCTGGATTTCAATATCGAACACATTTTTGGGGAAAAGATAAGCTCCTGTGTTGGCCATTTGCGGGCCATCGAGGTCCGGTTTCTCGACCAACTTCTCCAAGGTCCCATCCGGCTTGGCAAAGGCAATGCCGAATTTTCGAGGTTCATCGACGGACTGGACTAGAAATCCCGCCGGATACTCCACGAGTTTGGCTAGATCTCCGGCCCCATATAGGTCGTCTCCATTAAGGACCAGGAATTTGTCTGACTGGACTTGGTCGCGGCATCGTCGCAAGGCATCGCCGGTTCCTTTAGGTTCGCCTTGAGGGACGATTGCATATTTGTCAAACCGTTTCTGACTTGCCAGAAAAGATTCGATTTGGTCGGCAAGGTAGTGGACCACGACAATGACGCGGTCGACTTCTTTCGGCAACGCTCCGAAGGCCCATTCCATTATTGGTTTTCCTTGGACCGGGAGGAGAGGTTTCGGAGTAGTAAGCGTATGAGGGCGTAGTCGCGTTCCCAGTCCGGCAGCCAGAATTACGGCATCCATGTCGTTCCTTTCCGTTTTCTGTAAGTGAATGAAGTCGTGGGGTGGATCCTAGGGGAATAAGCGAAATAATTGGCAGAGTTTGCGTAAAGTGCAAAGCCTCGTTCGCCTAGGTTACCCGTAAAGCCGATTTTCTATCAAGCCCGTTACTCTACAAAGTCGATTATAGTTCTGACTTCGCCGCAGACCGCCCGGAGATTGGGATTTTCCTATTTTCGGGGGTTATGAGGTGCCGGCCAGGAGAGGCTGGATGAGTTTCTGACGTGGAGGAGCCGATGTTGGAGCTGGAGTGGCTCCACCGGCCAACCAGCATTGGGGCACCTTGCCAACCATTGCCATACGAAGGTGATGGCGATCCAACAGAAACCTGGTGGAGCCAATTCACCTTCGTATTTTTCTTGTTGGACGTTGGTTCCGCAGTCAGAGTGGAGTTTTACAAGGAAGTTCACTCCTATTACATACAAGGAAGGGGAGAACCATGCGCCGGCTGGTCCATGCGCTCACCACATTTTGCCTGCTTACCTCCTTGGTAGGCGGTTGCCATCATGTTGCCGGAATTTGTGACTGTACCCAACGCCCTTACTGTGATTACGGTGTATACTGTCATCACGGTCACGAAATTATCAATGAAGTTCCATCTACAAACATGACTCCGGTTGCTCCGGAAACTACAGTTCCTCAGGACGAGCCGCCGCTTCGGAAAATGCCGGAGCCGAACAAGCTCCCATCCGAAGGGTCCGGCCCAAAGGCTTTGCCGAATTAGTTGTTGTGGAGTCAGAGGTCAGTGGCTAAGGTCCTGACCTTTGACTTTCACTTATTATGCACTGGTGATCATCTCCTCCTTCCATTTCATTTCCTGCACCTGACATTCTTTTTCCGATCCAGCCATTCAACATTCCTGTTTGAATTTCTATGGCTTCCCAATCCTGCAATTTAATTCCGGATAATTGGAAAATTGAGTTTTCGCTTCCTATTAGTAGGTCAGTTGTGATTTGGATTTGACATTTCGTTTTAACTTCCAGGAGGTTTTCACATGAATGATCGTTACACTGACACCACTTCTTGGCCAGATTTGGCGATTGGTTTGTATGACCGACTAACAGGTAGAGGAGCCGAGATAACTTATGATTTCCAGAATATGGAAGTTCACATTCCCAGTAGTGCTTCGCAAAATGCTCAGCACGCCCGTTGGGTTTTGAATGGCGCACTCACAATTCGCACCCGCGATCGTTCTCAAGGTTAAAGCAATGGCAAAACCCTTGGATATTGCCGGGTCGGTTTCGATATCCGCAAACGACCAACAAATGCGGTTTTGGGGGGATGGTGAAATCGTTCATTTGAATCTGGAAAATTCTTCCGCCGGTGCTCAATTGCTGAAATTGACACCGGCTAAGGATTCCAAGAAGCAATTGTTGGCAAAAATTCACCAGAGTCTTTGCTTTGCAGATATCACCCTTCAAGTTGATTTGAACGGCCGAATGATTGGTCGATTGGGAAAAAGAGCCCGCCCGGGATTGTGGTCGCGGATTCTTGGTCTAGGCCCCATGCAGATTCGACTATTTCCTTGGATTCGCATTTGGTTTTCCCAGTAATCCCTAAATCTGGAAAGAAATCCACTTGGTTATGGGTTTAACTCTCCCTGTTCCTTGGCAAACTCCTAAAATTATAGTGACTAAGTTCTCAGAATTTTACCGCTAAGGAGTTGTTCTATGTTAACAGTCGGAGATAAGTTTCCAGAATATAAGGCCCAAGCATGCGATGAAAAAGGAAACCTCAAGGAACTCGGTAACGAGTACCACGCAGGCAAATGGGGTATTTATGTGTTTTACCCAAAAGATTTTACTTTCGTTTGCCCCACCGAGTTGGTTGAATTCGGCAAGCAATTGGGTGAGTTCAAAGATCGTGATGCAGTCGTAATCGGCGGCAGCACTGATAATGAATTTAGCCACAAGGCTTGGCGAGAAAATAACAAAGATTTGAAGGAATTACCTTATCCTTTGATTGCTGCCCAAAAGTTAGCCCGTGAACTGGGTATTTTGGAACCCAACGAAGACGTATGCTTGCGAGCGACCTTTGTTGTGGACCCCAATGGGGTAATACAATTTGCCAGTGCGAATAGTTTGCCGGTTGGCCGGAGTGTCCCTGAAGTTCTCCGGGTGTTGGATGCTATTCAGTCCGACGAGCTATGCCCCTGTAATTGGAAAAAGGGCGATCCAACTTTGAAAGTTTGATTGGCCTAACAACAAACCTCTCCTCCCGCGATGGGGGAGAGGTTTTTCATTGATTACCCTTCCCTTCAATAATCTAAGGATCAAATCCAATGGCTGAGATCACTTTAAAAGTATTAGAATCCCTTCGCCAAACAATCCACGATCCAGCATAAGACCTG
>CAZPPD010000113.1:0-11065 GCA_964588185.1 uncultured Alcaligenaceae bacterium
ATTCGGGCATAAATGCAACCACTTTGCACATTTTCTGCCCGGGATGCGGTCGCAACGGCTTTACTTTCTCCAGGCCTATCCTTTTTGCCAGAATGTCATTGATTCCCCCTGCGGCATTGTCAAAAGCCGTATGCGGACTGTACACCGCCACTCCATTCCGGGCCAAATCCAGAATCATCTGACCTTCAGGATTAGAACTGGTAATCTTTTGGACCGGGCGGAACAAAATCGGGTGGTGACTTATAATCAGTTGAGCTTTTTTTTCAATTGCTTCCCGGGCACTTTCCGGGGTTACGGTAAGACAAGTTTGCACTCGTTTGACACTAGTGGTTTCATCCCCAAGAAGCAAACCAACATTATCCCAGTTGGCAGCTAGGGAAAGAGGAGCAAATTGTTTCAGCCAGCTAGCCAGATTTGCGACAGTCGGCATGGGTATATCCAAAACAAAAGAGAAATGGTTCACTATCTCCTTTGTTTTATTCATTCGCGATGGACATGGCATTTAAATCCAGAATCACTATTTTGATTAAGTGTTGTCTTCGTTTGAATCCAAGGTCGTAACCCTTGACCCTTTCCACCTCTCCTCTAGTATTTAAGTAGACAGCCTAATCATCACGAACCCGGTGTCCGGGTTTCTTTTAGCATCAACTTTGTGAAAAAAATCACAAAGTCGCTTAGGCTAAAAGAGCAGAGGGGGGAATTTAAGACTATGGATGTCGCCTTCGACCTTTCTACTTATTATCCCATTTTCATTTTCTTGGTTTTTATAATCGGTTTTGCAGTTACCTCTTTGCTCTTGACGCACATCATCGGCCCCAGGAAAGACACCAAAGTGAAATTAATGCCCTATGAATCAGGCATGGATCCAATTGGTAGTGCTTGGCAGCGTTTTGATGTCAAATTTTATTTGGTCGCTATCATGTTCCTGGTTTTTGATGTGGAACTATTATTTCTTTATCCCTATGTGGTGTCCGCTTATCAAGAAGGCGGTATCCCGGAATTAGCCCGGCGGCCGGCATTCTGGTCGGTTCTGGTTTTTCTGGGACTTTTGGTTCTCGCATATCTCTACGATTTTAAGAAAGGAGTGTTCCGATGGCGGTAAACATTCCGGAAAATGTCATGCTTTCAAAGTTGGATCATTTGGCCAACTGGGTTCGTTCCAACAGCCTGTGGCCCATGCCGTTTGCCACCGCATGTTGTGGAATTGAGTTGATGGCGACCGGTGCAGCCAAACACGATATCGCTCGCTTTGGCGCAGAAGCCATGCGGTTTACCCCTCGTCAATGTGACTTGATGATTGTGGCCGGTAGAGTCGTCATGAAAATGTTGCCGGTTTTGCAGCGTATATGGCAACAGATGCCCGAACCCAAGTGGTGTATTTCCATGGGAGCTTGCGCATCGAGCGGTGGGGTTTTCGATACCTATGCCGTCGTGCAAGGGGTGGACCGGTTTATCCCGGTGGATGTCTACGTTCCGGGTTGTCCCCCTCGCCCAGAGCAATTAATTCAATCCGTTAATGATCTTCAACATCGAGTGATCAAGAAAACCGGTACCTGGGATGGCCGCGAATTCCCCAAGCGTGATAATTATGACGGGCCAGTGAAAGTCACCAAAATTCCAGACAATGCGGTGGTGGCTCCAGGAGATTATAGCCGCTCTGGGCAGTTTACCAGGATTCCTTTGGTTTAGAATGGACGCTTTCCTATGCCGTTCGATGAGATTATTAAAGATAACTTTGGCGAAGATATATACACATTGTCCGAATTTCGAGATAATCGAAGAATTATTGTCAACTCGGACAAATTATTCGATGTCTTGAAATGCATTAAGGAAAAGGGTGGTTTTGATATGTTGGCGGAATTAACTGCCGTCGACTACTTGCAATATCCCGACGCCAAAGATCGATTTGGCATTATATATATCTTAACCAACACCGAAACTGGAGATCGTGCTTACGTCAAAACATTTTTGAACGAGCCCGATATATCTATTCCATCCGTCTTCTCATTATGGAAAGGTGCGAATTGGATGGAACGCGAAGTCTACGATATGTATGGAATTATCTTTGTAGGCCATCCAGACCTTCGCCGAATTTTGTTACCGGAAGAATACACAAGCTATCCTCTCCGCAAAGATTATCCGCTTCGAGGCAAGGGCGAACGACATAACTTTCCTGTCATAACCAGAGCCGAAAGCTAGGAGCACTATGCCGCTCGAACTACTACAATCCGGAGCTGAACAATCGTCTGAAGATAAAGAATATCTTTGGACCCTCAACTTTGGACCCCAACATCCGGCTACGCATACCACACTTCGGTTGATCCTGACCTTGGATGGCGAGAATGTGGTCAAATGTGTTCCCGATATTGGATTTTTACATAGTGGTTTTGAAAAGCTGGGCGAGCACCTCGATTTCAATCAATATGTCACCATTGTGGACCGAATGAACTATATTTCTCCGGTGGCAAATGAGATCGCCTGGCACCATTCCGTCGAAAAGTTAATGGACATAGAACTGACACCCCGGTGCAAGTATCTCCGAACTATATTGGGCGAACTCGCACGTATTAGTTATCATTTGCTGTGCATAGGTGCTGCGGCCCTGGATTTGGGAGCCTTTACCGCCTTTCTCTATGGCTTTTACGAACGAGAAGTCCTGTATGACATTTTTGAACATGCCTCCGGCCAACGGTTTCATCCCAGCTACACTCGGGTAGGCGGATTAATGTCGGATGTAACTGATCAATTCGTGCAAAAGGTTCGAAACTTCGTCAAGAACTTCCCCAAAACACATGCTGATATATGCCGTCTTTTAAATCGCAATCGCATCTTTATGGACCGAACCAAAGGAATCGGTGTTCTAACGAAAGAAGATGCAATCAATTTAAGTTGCAGCGGTCCAATCGCTCGTGCCAGCGGAGTGGTTCGCGACTTGCGAAAAGATGAGCCTTACCTGGCTTACAACGACTTCGATTTCAAAATCTGTTGTGCCACGGCCGGCGATTGTTATTCCCGCTATCTCCTGCGTATGGAAGAGATGCTGGAAAGCTTGAAAATCGTCGACCAAGCAATCGAGAATCTTCCCAGCGGGCCTGTGAATGTAGACAGTGAAAGCAAAGCTGTCTTACCCGACCAACTTTCCGTCTATCGCAGCATTGAAAGCCTGATACAACATTTCGAGCTAATCATGCCCAACCGGCAATGGGAACCGCCGGTTGAGGAAGTTTACGGAGCGATTGAATCTCCGAATGGAGAACTTGGTTTCTATGTAGTGTCGGACGGGGATGGTGCTGCTTATCGTGCTAGGACTCGTCCACCCTCCTTTTTACATTTTGCCATTTTTCCTTATTTGATCGACGGGCGGCAATTAAGTGATGTGGTGGCTATATTGGGCAGCTTAAATATTATTGCGGCGGAGTTGGATCGATGAGTTTTCTTAGTGCTGAAATTCGGGAAAAAATTGAATCCTATATTCCTCGTTATCCGCATAAGCAAGCGGTTACGTTACCGGCCCTACATATAGTTCAAGATGAATTGCGTTGTGTACCACTGGAAGCAATCCGAGAAATAGCAGACATCTTGGACCTAAGTCCCGCAGAGGTTCAAGACACCATGACCTTCTACGGCTTTTTCCGGGAAGAAGATAAACCACTCGGAGAAAACCGGCTATGGGTCTGCCGTAGTCTATCCTGCAGCCTCAGAGGTGCCGAAGACTTATTAGCCACGTTATCTGATAAGCTTGGTGTGCCACCCGGCGGCACCACGGAAGATGGCAAAATAACACTTGAATTCGCCGAGTGCATTGGTGTTTGTGAAGGTGCACCGTGTGTTCTTATTAATGATGAATTTCGCAAGGATATCACAGAAGACCAGGTAGATAGCTTAATCGAAGAACTTAAGAGATAACTTCTTATTTGAAGTTGGATGTCAAAAAACTGCTTAGTGGTATATCCATCTGAATTCTTGCGAATTCAGTAATTTGTTATAGAAAAGGATCCTATGGCCGACTTTGAACCCGTCTTGTTTCGCCGCATTGCCAAAGAAGATAGCCAATCGTTGGAATCCTATCGAGCCGACGGCGGCTACCGGGCCTTGGAAAAAGCACTAAACGAGATGGAACCCGATCAGGTTCGTGATACTGTTAAAGCAGCCAGCTTACGCGGCCGCGGGGGTGCAGGATTTCCTTGCGGAGTAAAGTGGGGATTTCTTCCCAAAAGCCACCCGGGCCCCGTTTACCTCTGCATCAATGCGGATGAAAGTGAACCCGGCACTTTTAATAATCGCATCTTGATGGAGGAAGATCCCCACCAAGTTCTCGAAGGGGCAATGTTGGCTTGTTATGCTACTAAGGCTTCCATTGCTTATTTTTATCTTCGCTATGAATACGGAAATTCCTTTCGGGTCTTACAAAAAGCCATCGACGAACTGTATGCCAACAATCTGCTGGGCAAAAACATACTAGGTAAAGATTTCAATCTAGATATGTATCTCCATCGTGGGGCCGGAGCATATATTTGCGGCGAGGAAACGGGTTTAATCGAAAGTCTGGAAGGCAAACGCGCTTGGCCGCGGATCAAACCACCCTTCCCCGCCGTCGAAGGAGCTTTCCGCAAACCAACCGTCGTTAATAATGTGGAAACCCTTGCTTGTGTTACTCATATCATCGATCGGGGTGCAGACTGGTTTAGGTCGATTGGCATTCCGCCCGATCCGGACAATCCTCGCGATGCCGGAAGCTACGGGCCGAAGTTATATTGCATCAGCGGCCATGTAAACAAACCGGGATGTGTCGAGTTGCCGTTGGGAATAACTGCCAGGGAACTGATTGATGAGCATGCCGGCGGGGTATGGAAGAACCGCAAGGCTAAAGGTTGTATTCCCGGCGGAATCAGCATGGGATTTATGACTGAAGAAGAATTTGACACTCCTTTGGATTTTAAAGGACCGGGAACGGTCGGCTGTCTTGGATTGGGCACCGCAGCAGTTGTCGTCTTCGACGAAGAAACCAGTATTGTTGATGTTTTGTATAATTCCTGCCGGTTTTTCGCTCATGAATCCTGCGGTCAATGTACTCCTTGCCGCGAAGGCACCGGTTGGATGCTGAAGATGATGGACCGTATTCGTCATGGCAGGGGGCGACTGCAAGACTTGGAAATTCTGGATGAAGTCGCCAACTCCATTGGAATCATGCCCGGAACAACTATCTGTGGTCTCGCCGACGGCGCGGGTTGGCCCGTGAAAAATGCAGTACAAAAATTCCGGGGGGAACTGGAAGATTTCATCCGTAGCGGTAAACCTAGTCCCCAAGTGGCAAAAGGAAAACAGGGATTGGCTCTGGTCGGAACTCATTAAACAAAAAGCAAATTATATGGCTACCGTATATGTAAATGACAAAGTGGTGGATATCGGCGATGAGTCCTTAAATGTAATCCAGGCGGCTCAAAAGGCTGGTGTATTTATCCCCCATTATTGCTGGCACCCGGCACTGACCGTTGTTGCCAGTTGCCGCATGTGTTTGGTCGAAGTTGGAGAGAGGCAACCCGACGGCAGCAACAAGATGATGCCAAAAGTCGTGCCGGGTTGTCAGACTCCGGCAAAGCAAAACACCGTCATCTATACCAACACGGAAAAAGCCCGCCATGCTCAAGAACAAACATTGGAAGGATTGTTAATCAACCACCCCCTGGATTGCCCGGTATGTGACAAAGCCGGCGAATGTTTGCTGCAGGATTACAGCTACGAATTCGGTCGCTCAACCAGCCGGATGGTGGATGAAAAGCGTAAGCCGCCAAACAAGGATCACATTGGTGAGCAAATCACGCTTTTTACCGATCGCTGTATTATGTGTTCGCGTTGCGTCCGGTTTACTCGAGAAATTAGCGGCACTGCGGAACTACAGGTTCTTAATCGCGGCGACCATTCGGAAATAGATATTTTTCCAGGCGAACCCTGCAACAACAAATTGGCGGGAAACGTCGTCGACCTGTGCCCAGTTGGAGCCCTGTGCAGCAAGGATTTTCTCTACAAACAGCGGGTGTGGTTTCTCAAAGAAACCAAAAGTGTCTGTCCCGATTGCAGTACCGGCTGCAGTATTTATGTGGACCATAACAAAAATGTCGTTTATCGGCTCCGGCCTAGGGAGAATCCCCTCGCCCAAGGCCATTTTATGTGTGATGAGGGCCGCTTTGATTATCCCTATGCTAATTCACCCGATCGTATAGCTGCTCCTTTTGTTCGCGATGATAATGGACTCGCCGTGAGTAGTTGGGATTTTGTCATCCCAACTTTGCGAAGGGAACTCCAAGAAACAGCCCAAGAAAAGGGTGACGCTGTCGCAGCAGTTGTCTCACCATTCCTTACCTGTGAAGAAGCCTATCAACTATGTAAGTACATAAAGGATATTTCCGCCGATAGCCGTTTGTATCTCGGCCACGTTCCAATCATTGGCGAGGACGATACCTATCCGAAAGATCGCAAAGGTCGGCCGATTGAACCTGTTCGTTTTACCATTCGGGCTGAAAAATGTCCCAATCGCCGGGGTGTTGAGGAGATTCTTCGCCACTATCAAGGCGACGTACTTACCTTCGATCAATTCCTTCATGCGGCAGGCAATGGTGAAATTAAGTTCGCTTACCTCACCGCGGGGTATCCCCCTCGAGAAAATCATTGGATCAGTAAGGATTCTGCCGCTGCCTTAGAACAGATCTCGACTTTGGTTGTCCAAGATTTATTCCCGTCTCCGGCTACCAACCATGCCAAGTATGTTCTTCCGGCGGGAAGTTTTGCGGAAAAAGACGGCACTTTTGTAAATCACGCCGGCTTGGCTCAGCCCATCCAGCGAGCCGTAAAGCCGGCACACATAAGCCGCATTGAAGGCCGAATATTCTTTGATTTGATGCAACGCCGCGGACTTTTCCATGCTTCCACCATCCGCAAAGAAATGGCACAAGAAATTCCCTTTTTCGCCACCATGGAAAACGGAGAGCTTGTAGAACTCGGAGTTCGATTAGTAAACAATGGAACTGGCTAACGAATGAATACATTCAACCTGCTCTACACGGTAATTACCATAGCTGCCGTATTGGGTGTTATCCTCGGCACTTGCGCCGTCCTTATCTTTGTCGAGCGGAGAATCGCTGCCGCCGTTCAGGATCGCTGTGGCCCAAACCGGGTAGGTCCCTGGGGATTGCTTCAATCGGTCGCGGATGGACTCAAATTCCTTCTGAAAGAAGACATTATTCCAAACCATGTGGATAAGTTTTTATATCTGCTAGCTCCCTGTTTAGCCGTTTCCACTGCCCTGTTTGCGTTCGCCGTGATTCCCTTTGGGCAGACTTCCACACAAGCCGAACAATATTCCTACGAATTTGTAATTGCTCCCAATGTTGACATCGGCATCCTATTTGTCTTTGCAATATCCAGTTTAAACGTTTATGGTGTTATCCTCGGTGGTTGGGCGGCCAATAACAAATACAGTATGATGGGTGCTTTACGCTCTAGTGCCCAGATAATTAGTTATGAGATTCCACTTGGCCTCTCTATTGTCGGTGTTCTGTTATTGACCGGATCACTTAATCTGGAACGCGTTATTGAATATCAAGTGGTTGGTGGAGGTGTATGGAATATCCTCATCCAACCTTTGGCCTTCCTGCTGTTCTTGGTAAGTGTCTTTGCAGAAACCAATCGTCTGCCATTTGATTTAGCGGAAGCAGAGCAGGAGTTAATTGGCGGCTTTCACACGGAATACAGTTCGTTAAAATTCGCCTTATTTTTCCTCGGCGAATACACGCATATGATCACTGCCAGTTTTCTGATGGTCACCCTGTTTTTCGGTGGTTGGCATTTTCCCTTCATTGCCGGGCCGCACTCCTTCTGGTTGGTAAAACTGATTGTATTCGCCGTCAAAGTATCCTTTTTCATAGTCTTCTTCATGCTAATCCGTTGGACTATTCCCCGCTTCCGTTTCGACCAGTTGATGGGATTAGCTTGGAAAGTAATGATTCCGTTGTCACTGGCCAATGTGGTCTGTGCCATGTTTATTCGAGAATTCAACCTGACCCCCTGGCTGCTATTACCGATCTCCATAGTCTTGTTTGTAGGAGCAGGGTTCTTGACGGTTGGTTCTCCCAGCAAACCAAAGCAGAAACAGCCGGTTTCTGCCAATGGTGAATTAGTAGCTTCCACATAATGTGAGTTTATATATGCCGATACAAGAGAAAGACATTAAATGGGTTGAAGAACCCAAAATGGGATTGCTGGAAAAGTTATATGTTCCGGCAATTATGGAAGGATTACAGACTACGGTGAAACACATGTTTTCACCAAGAGTTACTCAACAATTCCCGGAAGAACGACCGGACTTGCCGCCTAATTATCGGGGCGTTCACCGTTTAAATCGTGATGACCAAGGGCGAGTTAAATGTGTTGCTTGTTATATGTGCTCTACCGCTTGTCCGGCTCACTGTATTGATATCGTCGCCGCTCCTGCCCCTAAAGATTGGGAAGATCGGGAGAAGTATCCGGAGGTCTTCGTTATTGATGAACTCCGTTGTATTTATTGCGGTATGTGCGAACAAGCATGTCCCTGCGATGCTATTGAGTTAACCAATATGTTTGACTTAACCGGCTTAAGTCGCGAAGAAATGATGTTTGATAAAGAAAAGTTGCTTAGCGTTTTTGACCAGACAGCAAATTCGGAAAAAGATCCGGTTCGTACTCATTCCGGCGAGCTTGGCATCGCTTCCGATCCCAATACATAATCAAATAGTGGTTTCCCAGCCCATTAATTTTGGACTTTTGAATGTCTGTCTTCGCTGTTGATAATTCGAATTCCACACAAACAATAGCATCCCTGATAGGTTCTTCATGGCCTATATTCTTGGTGGTTTTATTGGGTGGAATTTCTATTTTCTTGATATTGCCTCGGCCGAAACGCTTATCGCCGGCATTGGGAGGTTTGCTAGGCACTATTGCATTAATAATCGCCGGTTGGTTTCTTATTAAGTCCGAAGTTATTTGGGAGGAGACACTCCTTTTCTACGCCTTCTCCGCCATAGCGATTTTTTCCGGCGGATTAATGATTATGCAATCCCGCCCGGTTCGGGCCGCCCTTTCTTTTGCTGTAGTTGTCCTCAGTACTTGTGGATTGTTCCTTCTTCAAGCGGCTCCCTTCTTAATGGCTGCAACTATTATCGTGTACGCTGGAGCAATCGTAGTAACCTTTCTTTTTGTCATCATGTTGGCCCAACAATCGGGGTTTTCCAGTGCCGACGTTCGTTCCCGGGAACCCTTTCTGGCAACCCTTGCAGGATTTGTTTTGTTAGCGGCGATTCTACTGGTTCTCAATCAATCTTTTTCTCAAGGCGAATCGCTGGAAAAAGCCCACAAGCTCGGGGATCGCCTGGAGTTAATTTTCGCGGCCAAGAAGGCAAAATCATTGGCGGAAATCCAAAAAGTCATACCGGATGACTTCTTCAATGAGTTCATAAAAGACATTGAACCGGGCGAAGGCGATAAAGACCGTACTAAAACTTACAAAAATCAACTCAAAGATTCTCTGGTTGAAGCAGATGTTTCCTATGCCCTCTGTGAAATGGAGCCAAAGGAAAACGAGACCAAGCTGAAAAAGAATCTCGAGGATGTTTACCAAAAAGGAATGCGGCTTCGATACGCTTTGCTGGGAACCTTGCAAGCCGATCCCAAAATGGCACTATCTCCTTATAGCGGCATCCCCCCGAATAAATCCCCGGTTCCCGACCCAAATGGGCGTGCCAAAATGCCGGCGGAAAATGTCAAAGCCATCGGCAGGTCCTTGTTCACGGATTATTTGATTCCGGTAGAACTGGCAGCAACTTTATTGTTAGTGGCCACCATCGGTGCCATAGCTATCGCCGGGCGGCGGACGAAGGAATTGCGATGAGCCCAATCTCATTACATAACTACTTGATCGTCGGTGCCATCCTTTTTGCGTTAGGGATGATCGGCTTTTTATCCCGCCGGAACATGATTCTGATGTTTCTTTCCGCCGAGATGATGCTCCAGGGAGTTGCCATTAATTTGGTAGCCTTCGCTCGCTTCCGAGGAAATCTCCAAGGCCAATCCTTTGTTCTGTTCATCATTGCTGTTGCTGCCTGTGAGGCGGCAGTAGCTCTGGTTTTAATCCTGATGCTCTTTCGGAATCGGCGATCGTTGGATGTTAGTCTTTGGCAAGATTTACGCGATCCGGGACAAGAACCCGTTTTGGATGAGGATGAACTTCCCGAACCACCGCCGCAAGAACCTTACCCTCGGTTGACTCCTGCCGGTTTGGAACCCACCCACCCTCAAGAGACCACCGATGCTCGCTAACCCCGAAAATTACCTCTGGCTTATCCCGGCATTGCCGCTGTTGGCTAGTATTCTTACCGTTCTGATAGGCCAAACACCGTTACGAAAACAGGCACACTTGCTGTGCATCACCGGTGCCATCCTTTCCTGCGCGTTGTCCTTCCTTCTGCTTAGCCAGATCTTGTCAGACGCAAAGCCGATTTCCACCTATTACACCTGGTTTGCTGCCGGAGACCTCGACATCGGCTTTACTTTGCATGCCGACGGCTTGACCTCCATCATGCTGGTCACGGTAACTTTTGTGGGCAGCCTAATCGCCATCTACTCGGTTGGCTACATGCATGGCGATCCCGGGTATCCGCGATTCTTCGCAGAGATTGCCTTGTTTCTTTTTGCAATGACCGGGTTGGTATTGGCCGACAATTTCCTTTTACTGTACGCCTTCTGGGAAGGGGTAGGCGTTTGCAGTTATCTGTTAATTGGATTCTGGTTTACCAAGCCTTCTGCCGCTAACGCGGCCAGAAAAGCGTTTCTGGTGACTCGAATTGGGGATATCGGGTTCTTTATCGGCATCCTGATGATCTGGGTCAACGTCGGTTCGGTCAAATACCAGGATGCTTTCGAGTGGGCCCTGACCACTACAGATTACGGCACTCTTATCTCGATTTGTTTGCTACTCTTCTGCGGGGCAGTGGGTAAGTCCGCTCAATTTCCGCTTCATGTGTGGTTGCCCGATGCC
>CAZPPD010000114.1:0-11044 GCA_964588185.1 uncultured Alcaligenaceae bacterium
CACTATGAGGTTCCCTTGACCCATCCGGGAAGAGACCGCGACCACGGCCGCATTTGGCGAGTAGTGTATCGAGGTCCCAGGAAGATACCGGGCAAAATAGTTGATTGGACTCGGAAAAGTCCTGAGGATTTGCTCAGGGCATTGGCGAATGACAATCTGCAGGTGCGGTTAACCGCCATGCATTTACTTGTTGACCAAGCTAAGAAGGACCAAAAACTCTTGGCAAGGGTCAAAGGTCTTGTCAGGAACCACAAGGACCCAAATGCCCAAGTTCATGGTTTATGGGTATTAGAACGCGCTGGAGCATTAGACGATACATTGCTGCACCAACAATTCCATGAAGGGGATGAGGTCCTTAAGGTTCATGTTCTGCGGATATTAGGAGAACGAGAAAACCTACCTGGTAAACACCAGCAGTTGGTTTTAGCAGGATTGAAAAGCAACCATGCCTTTGTCCGTCGAACTGCGACTCAAATCCTAGGTGATCATCCCCATTGGGATCATTTACAAGCTTTAATGAAGGTGGACCAAGGTAACGTCCAAAAAGATACTCATTTGGTGTATGTCGTACGGCAAGCGATTCGAAATAACTTGAGACCCCAAGGTGCTCTCGCCCGCGCCGCCAAGTCAAGCTGGCAGCCCGAGGAAATTGGCAGGATCAATGATGTTTGCCTGAGCATACCAACGAAGGATAGTGCCAAGTTCATGGTAGAACACCTTAAGGATCTGACGACAGGAAATAAGCGACAGATAAGAGATTTCTTCCTGCACATTGGCCGGCATGGAAATGACGAGGCTCCGCAAAAACTCTTTCAGTTTGCGAAAACCAATTCTGCTTGGAGCCGGGCTATGCAAGCTCGACTCATCCACGCTGCCCTGCAGGGAAATTTACAGCGAAGAGGAAAACCAATTTCTCAGAACCTCAAGGGTCAATACCGGAAATATGTGGAGGAGATGTTATTTACCTCCAAGGATCCTCAAGTTTTGGAGGTTGGTATTGAGTTCGCCAAGGATCTCCGGGAAAAGATGTTTAATTCCAAGCTGGTTTCTCTAGTAAAGGATGAAGGACAGCCAAATTTCCTCCGGGGAAAAGCTGCGATGGCCTTGATGACGATTGCACCTTCGAAGGAATCAGTGCTGCACAGGATACTGGCCGATGGAGACGAAAAGATTGCTTTGCGATTGCAGATGGTCGATGCATTAGCAGCAGCGAACCGTCCGGAAGCGCGGCAGGCTTTGCTGCTGGTATTACCGACTGCTCCAGCCATTTTGCAAACCAAAATCGCCGTCGGGTTGACCGGAAACCGAGATGGTGCAAAAGAACTACTCACCGCAATCCGCAAAGGGAAAGCTTCCCCACGATTGTTGCAGGACAGAAATTTGCGCCAGCGCTTACTTCGAACCCGCCTACCTAAAATCAATATGCAAATTACCAAGCTCACTGCAGGTTTGCCATCGCTGGATAACAAACTAAAGGACCTGATGGGAAAGTATCGATCCCAGTTTTCGCAATCGAAAGCGAATCCCAAGTTAGGCATGAAAATCTTCGAGAAGAATTGTGCTGCCTGTCACCAAATCAACAACAAAGGGAGTAAACTTGCCCCCCAATTGGACGGCATAGGTCTGCGCGGTTTCGATCGGGTGCTGGAGGATGTTTTGAATCCAAATCGAAATGTCGACCAGGCATTTCGGGCGACCGTAGTGGAGAGGAAAGACGGCCGCATCCTCACCGGAATTTTCCAGCGGGAGGAGGACGGCGTAGTCATCATGGCCGATCAAGAAGGCAAGGAACAACGGATTCCAAAAGAAACCATCCAACAACGGGTGATCTCCCGGCTATCCCCTATGCCGGCTAACTTCGCTCAACAAATCCCCAAGGACGATTTCTTCCACCTGATGGCCTATCTCATGGAACAACGCATTGCCCAAAAACCAGCTCAGCTAAAGGAGAAAGCTTCGCAATGACTCATTCCCGCAGTTGGATTCTCACGGATGTTGGCCATGACATTTGGCTGGACCAATTTAGTATCAGCAACCACGACCTCCGGCTTCAGACCTCCCTGCCGTGGTCCATCCGCAAACGAACGCTCAGGGGTGGCAAACGCGACGGCATTGATCTGATCGAGGTGGACAATGGGGAGTTGTTTTTCTCCTTGCTGCCGACAAGGGGTATGGGCCTGTGGCGTGGAGAATATCGGGGTAACTTCCTGGGATGGCAATCTCCAATTCAGGGACCAATTCACCCTTCCCTGGTTCATCCTACGGACCGAGGAGGAATCGGTTGGCTGGCTGGATTTGATGAGTGGATGTGTCGCTGTGGCCTGAAATCCAATGGGCCCCCGGGGGAGGATTCCTATACCGACAAGTCGGGAAACACCCATCGCGAGCACCTCACCTTACATGGCCGCATTGCCAATCTGCCTGCTCATCTTGTGGAGGTCCGAATAAGTTTGGAGCAACCTTACGAGCTAACGGTTGTCGGTCAGGTGGAGGAAGCCGGCCTATTCGGAGGAAGATTGGTGCTGACGACCTCCTACACCACCGTACCGGGATCAAATCGCCTAGTCATCCACGATCAGATCGAAAACCGAGGTGCCCAGCCGGCCGAGATGCAACTACTGTATCACTGCAACCTGGGACCTCCGTTTCTCGAGGCAGGCAGCCGGGTCATTGTTCCGACTCAAGAGATGAGTCCCTTGACTCCGCGGGCTGCGGAAGGCATGGAGACCTACGAAACCTATGCCGGGCCTGTTGCCGGCTACGCCGAGCAGGTTTACTGCTACAAACCAACTGCTGACGATCACGGCCACACTTTGGCCTTGCTTTACAACAAGGCCGCCAATAGGGGTGTGGGAATTCGCTTCAACACTAAGGAACTACCTTGCTTCACTGTCTGGAAAAACACCGGAGCGGTTGCCGATGGCTATGTCACCGGACTTGAGCCGGGAACCAACTATCCGAATTTCAAGACCTTCGAACGCGAGCAGGGACGAGTAACAGTGATCCCTCCGGGGGGGTACTACGATTGCAACTGGAGCATTGAGGTAAGTGATTCGGCATCGGAGGTGTCGAAGTTGTTGGCGGAGGTGGTGAGCCTGCAGAGCAAGGTGAAGGCGGTAGTTCACCAAAAGCCGGAGAAGGGATTTTCGGCGTTGGGGTGATTTACGGTGTTGGCGATGTCAGTTGAGTTCAAAAAACGATGTTGATCTTGTACCACCGGTTTAGGGAATAAGATCTAGAGTTAGGCCGACCTGTAAATGCAGGAACGGACGCAAGGGTGGGTTCTCCCGGAATTGCCTTCACCCGAAACTTCGGTGCCGACCAGTTGATCCGGGGGTGTTGATAGGCCACTGGTCCGCGTGGCGGGTGCGTTAAAAACTCAAACTCAATCTTCATCTTCGCGACAAGTTGTGACCGCTGATCAAAAGGTACCGAACCTGTCGTGTTTCTTACGAAAAGAGCAAGTTGATGCGGCTGGAATCCAACCGCATAAGGCGTTCGCACAGAAGGAGCTTTCAACCCTTCGGGTCTTGGCTGTCCTGACCCTGAGGGAGGAATGTAAGTTCTGACATCATCGGCAATCGCTTGTGTTCCGCTGTACAACCGACTTGGATTTAGGAGCAGGTGCGGCGAGTAACCGAAATGATTGCTGGCTAATGAGGTTTCCATATCAATTACACTCGGCTGGGGGGCAATCTGGAACGCCCAAAGCAAATGTTCTGATAACAGGGGATAGCTGACTGCCTTCATCCGAAAAGATGCGATGTCTTTCTGCCATGTCAATGCTTGATAAAATGCCCCTTCGGTAATGGCAACGAGAGGGTCTTCGGAACAATAAACCGTCAGTTGATCAGGGCGGCTGTAGCGATTAGCGTCTATACCCACATAATAAGCACCATGACCGAGAACCGGGTCGGGCCACACGTTCCCCGATGTTGCTGAGGCTACGCGAAAGAGTGGACCCTGCCCAATTGGATAATACATCGGCGAGCTCACATCTTAGCTGGGATTTCCGGAAGCTCTTCATGTCCGATCTTACCGCCTGGCAGGATTACTCGATATCCCCCCAAGGTCAGAATCTTCTCGTGAGAAAGTCCTGTTACCGAAATGCTAAGTTGGTCCCACCACGTTTCTCCAAATTGACTCTTCATCACCTCTAAATCTTGCTTGGAGATTGTGATTGGATACACTTTCGTATGGGGATACGCTCTGATGACCCGTTCCCGACTTGCAGGTGCAAGGTAGTACTTAAATCCATCTACCTCATCGCGGGCCTCGTAAATGTCCAGTGGCGCTACCGGCCCGAGACTCTCCTCCTCCATGTTAAACTGGTATACTTGCCAAGAGCCATCTCGAGTGCGGAGCCGCAACTCGCGAGCAAACGCCTCTGCTTCCTCTCTTCGCCGCCAAGTGTACAGCCAACGCCGGTGTGTCTCTGGCTCCGGAATTCTGGGAACGTTCGCAACGTCAATGCCAATTTCCTCCAGCAGACGGGTGTAACTCTCGAACTCATTATCTTTGGTGCCGCCTGGTTTCGTTACGGTGAAGACTTCCATCATTCCCTCCAATTCTTACTCACTACGGCGGCTTGAACCCGCGGTATTTAATATTATAAAGTCTGGCCCTTTCTGTGACTACTATCGGAATAATAACCAGCTTTCAGATAGATCACTCCCCCCTCCCGCGCTCGCCACAAGGCTAAAGCAAATAATACCGTCGGGAATATCGGGTGGAATGGGCTCGATTTTGGCGATGTCACTTGAACTCAAAAAAGCTCAGGATGATGAGTATTTGTATCAGGAACTCCAATTTCCCGAAGGAGACTCGGCCTTTTTCATCACGGCTAATCACAAGGAATCCCTCTGTGAAGGACGGTGGTTTGCGGTACGATTTTCTGGGAAAATAAATAGCTTACACCAGTGATAAATGGTTACTATATCTGCTTAGAGCTGATTGAGAATAACGCTCAAATCTATTGGGGGGAACAATGAAAAATTTCAACATTCTGAGCTTAACCGGGTTGATTTGCCTGCTGGCCGCCGGATTATTGCAGCCGATCGGGGCTCAACAGGCTCCGGAAAAGTTTAACATCGATCCGCCGCACATCTCAAAGGTGAAGTCAATCAAGTACGACTATGACATCGTGTATGTGCGGGCTCCGCGTTGGGTGGAAGAGCGAGGCAGAAAGCGGCCGGCCCGCTGGGCAGAGTTTGCTTATCCGACTGCCGTTGCTCCCGGTTCGGATTTGATGCTGCTGCATCCGGATGGGAAGGAAGAGCTTTTGGTGCCCGGCGGCAAAGGTGCAATTCAGGATCCCTATGTTTCCTTTGACGGCAAATGGGTTTACTACACCAAGTTTCATGGTCCCGGCCAGTATCCGGGACGAACGGGAGCGGACATTTACAAGGTTCACTTAGAGAGCCGGAAGATTGTTCAACTCACCAAGCAAGAGTTTACCCCTAACAGGCCCGGAACGGAATTGCCGTATGGGGTGTACAACATGCATCCCTGTCCGATTCCCGGCGGCCGCGTAGCCTTTGTCAGTAACCGTAATGGTTTTCTCCCCTCGCCCAAAAGTTATCCTCGCGTTACTACTCAGCTTTTTATCATGGATGAGGATGGCAGTAATATTGAAACTATCGGGCACCTCAATCTCGCCGGGGCACTCCATCCGGTGATACTCAAAGACGGAAGAATTATCTTCAGCAGCTTAGAGAACATGGGGCTGCGGAATTATATTCTGTGGGGAATCTGGAGCATTCATCCCGACGGAACCAACTGGGGGCCGGTCGTTAGTGCCTTGCACGGCCATAGCAGCCCCTCATCCTGGCACTTCCAAACCCAACTCTCCGATGAAAACATCGTTGTCGAACTCTACTACAATCAAAATCAAAAAGGCTTTGGCACCTTGTTCAAGTTGCCGCCAACACCTTATGAAGGAGAGTCTGCTTTTGGTCCCGGAGATATAGAAGACCCCCGCAATCCGGGTTTCCCCTTTATCGGCTGGAACGGCAATCGATTTCGGGTTCCTTTTACTCCCAACGGAATGGAATTAATTACCCCCTGGATTCGCTTCAATGATTTCCCGGCTTGGCCTTCAGTGTGGAAGGATAAAAATTCTCCGCGCATCGGCAAGGTAACTCATCCCTGCGGCGCTCCGGACAACCACCTGCTCTTGGCCTGGACGCTTGGACCAATTGGTGGGTCGGCGGGAGCAGTGCGGCCTTATATGAAACCGCAACCGATTGATTCGGGGATCTACCTGTTAAAAGACGGCAAGGTGACAAAGGAACCCGGCGACTTCGTGCTAATCAAGAATGATCCCAAGTACAACGAACAGTGGCCGCGGCCGGTCGTTCCTTACAAACGCATTTACGGTGTAGGGGAACCAAAGCAGTTGGTACACAAGAATGATGGGAAGATGTCCAAGCATCTGCCCGAAGGAACACCGTTTGGCTTGGTTGGAACTTCCAGTATGTACAAACGGGAAAGTGCACCTTTGGGGACGGTGTCCAAGGGAAGTGTTACGGCAGTCTTTAACCCGGAAGGTAGAGGAAGGGTATCTCCCTTTACCGGGGAGCCGTGGAACTGGCGGGGACAAGGCTCCGACGCCGGTCTTTACGAAAACAGTGATATCCATGCCATTCGCATTCTGGCTTTTGAACCAAACGCTCACGCGACGGAAAAAGGACATCGTTCCGGGGGCTATCCTCCCTACTTCAGTCACGCCATGGAACGACTACGGATTTTGGGAGAAATTCCGGTCCGGCATTTCAAGGAGGGAAAGCAGCCAATAGATCCCGATGGTAATCCCGACACCAGTTTCTTGGCGAAAATCCCAGCGGACGTTGCCTTCACGTTTCAAACCATCGATAAGAAGGGGATGGTTTTAAACATGGCGCAAACGTGGCACCAGGTGCGGCCTGGGGAGGTTCGCCATAACTGTGGTGGTTGCCATGCGCATAGTCAGAAACCAACGCTGTTCAAGGAAACCGCTGCCGCCCGCCCGGGATATGCAGTGTTCGATCTGACCGAGAAGACACCTTTGGTAACCTCCAAAATGAAGGATGAAAGTGACAAGCAATGGGATGTCGAAAAAGAAACCGGGCTCCGTTTTGAGAAGACCCCCCAATTAGTGGAGTACCGCCGCGACATCGTTCCCATTCTGAAACGCAGTTGTGTTGCTTGCCACACCAAAAAATGGAAGAAGCCTGCGGGGGGACTCGTCCTGGATGACGATGACACCCTCATTGACGGTTTGCCGGGAACATATTTCCGGTTGGCGAATGATGATCGTGCTCGCTTTAGTCCCAAGTTGCTGGAGCCTCGCCGCGAGGGCAACTTTGTGGTCCGCCGGCTGCACGCCAGAGACGCCGCTTCGCATTACATCTGGAAATTTCAGTCGCGCCGGAGTTTGCTGGTATGGAATATCTATGGTGAGCGACTTGACGGCTACACCAATGATTTCATTCCGAGTGAGGAGTTGGCTTTGAATGACCCTCGTAGAAAGAAGCTGCACATACCGGGAAATCGTGAGATTGCACCAGACCAGCGTCTTATTCTGGGCGATGTCGATTACACCGGTCAGTTAATGCCGCCGCCATCCGCAGTCGAAGGCAAGTACAAAGGACCGGAAGGGAAGACCATCAAAGTATCTCCGCTGACGGATGAAGATCGCCGCACCATCGTTCGCTGGATTGATTTAGGCTGTCCTATCGACCTGGTTCCGAAGTATGCAGGTCGAGGTGGGATCTGCGATGACACGCGACCTACCTTGACGCTGACTCATCCGAATCCCGGATCGAATCCGCCTTTGCATCGCATCTTGATTGGCATGCACGACTATAATGCCGGGCTTGACCTCAAGAGCTTTCGGGTGACGGCAGATTTCAAAGTCGATGGAATAGCTGCTGGAGAAGACTTGACTCCCAAATTCAAAGCGTTGCCTGGAAATAGGTGGGAGCTACGACTTTCGACTCCAATCACCAATCTGGATCGTGGCAAGCTGGTAGTAGCCATCGATGACCGTGCCGGAAATCGCAGTCAGATTGAGCGAACATTCTCGATCCAGAATAGGTAGCTGGGATTGGCAAGAATTCAGCCATCTTAGTTCTAAAAAACCTAGGGCAGCCAAACAACAACCACAAATCCACTGAGATCACTGAGGACACAGAATTCAACACCGAGGTCAACATTTACCTATCAACGGTTTATTAAGATTCTCCATTTAGATCTTCTCAGTGTCTCTGTGCCCTCTGTAGGTTAATTTCGGGATTCTTATTTCCCATTCGGAAGTGCCGGTGGCGGCAGTAACGGAACACCGCCATCGGGACTATTTCCCTCATCCCTGTTGCTGGTGTTCCGGGTAGGTGGGCCAACTCGAACCCCGGTTTCCGATGCAATTTGCGGACTGATAATCGTCGTGCTCTCCGTTTCAATGACAGCTTGTCTGAGGCTCTTCGCCCGGAGCTGCATTTCGAAGCGAACATCACCTACCTGCAAAGCTTCGACCTCAACGGTGTAACGGAGTGTTTTGCCGGCATCTAAACTGCCAACTTTGTCGAAGAGGATGGTCTGGCCTTTGATGTTTGATTGGGATGGGCCTTTGGCTCCGACCGGTCGCATCTCTTGTGGAATAATAGCTCGAATCTCAACATTGTTAATGGTTTCCGATCCGGTGTTTGTCACCTCGATCTGATATTTCATCTGCTTGCCGACCTCAACGGGGTCGCCCTCATCAAACGCTTCGATTCGCAACGCAGGAACCCCGCGAATTTCCAAACCGGCTTGGTCTTCGACCTTTAACCCGGATCCCGAGGTGGCCATGACGGCATGGTTGACGAAGGCAGGTTGATCTCCACACCGAGTCGTAAGTTGTACGGTGCGACTTTCGTTGGCAGCTAAATTTCCGAGGTCCCAAACCACTTCGCCGTCTTTGAAGATTCCGTTCCCCGTAGCCTTGTCAAATATCAGTTGCTGAGGCAAGGGATCGCGCAGGAGCACATTCTTTATTGGCGCAGAACCTGTGTTGGTAACAGTTATGTTCCATTCCACCGGACGTCCCACGTAGCGTTTTTTTGGCCCGTTGATGCGTATACTCATTTGCGGTTGGCTGATTTGGATAGTAGCCTGAGCTTGAGCTGTGAGGCCGCCATCGGCTTGGCCATTAACTACAGTAGTTTGCGGTCCGGGTTGTTTTGGAGTCAGATTCAGGGATACAACTCGGCTTTCTCCAGCGGCAAGTTCACCTAGTTCCAGGTTGATGGGATTGGCTCCGGTGAGGTGCTCCAACCCCGGGGTGAACTTAGCTTGGAGGACTACATTTTTCGCCGGGGAAGTTCCAGGGTTCCTGATGGTGATCTGATAAGTGAACTGTTCACCGACGACGCCGGTCTGAGGCCCGGCCATTTCAATAGCCAAGCGAGGTTCGGTTACATTGGTCGTGGCACATTTTTCGTCCTTCAATCCCTCGATTGTTTCTACGGCAGCACAGTTGGAGAACGTGCCGGTCTGGCGGGCTCTGAATACTGCTTGCAAGGTATGAGCCTGACCTTCCGGTAAAGGTCCCAGGGTCCAAACTAAAGTGCCTTTGTCCAGGAAAGCATCGGGTTGCGAACGAATGTAATCATAGCCGGCTGGAATCGGATTGGTAACGGTCATCGCCTGGGATTCAATCTTGCCGACGTTGGTAATGTTGATGGTGTAGGGAATTTCCTCACCAATCGGAGCTGTTGGTGGACCTACCACACTCAGGGAAACCTTCGGAGCCAGCCACTCGACTGTTGTGATACCCTTCGCCAAGACAATGCCTACGCCACTACCGGAGGTCTGAGGTGGCCGGATGATCTCAACTTCGACGCGGTTGATGCCGAGAGATGGCTGGACCTGGGCAATGGCAATCTGGGCATTGCCTTTGAGGTCGCTCACCACAACTGCCTCGTCGGTTTGGTTGGGGACAAACAATGCAGGCGGGCCCTCAAGGATACGGTAACGGACTTTGTAGTTGGCAAGAGGTTGTTTGTCAGAGTAGCGGAAGACTCGAGTGGTTAGGACCTGTTGGGTTCCGGTGCGCGCAGAGGTTGGCGGTGGAAATGCCCAGGTAGCATCCACCCAGCGGCAGTTCACATACACCCGGCCCTTGTCCCAGTTGGCAATGCCCGGGGCGTAAACAGTGACATTGGTGTCGCCTTCTTCCGCGGAAGTGATGACGCAAAATGTCTGCCCGGGACGAATCATGAAGTCGTCTTTGGGATCGACATTCCCTCGGGTAACTCGGTGCTCGGTGTAATTGGTATAGCTGACCGCATATTTATTATCCATCTTGTAGCCGCGTCCGGGGAAATAGCCGGCTTCATCCACCTCGACGATATTGCCGACGCCTTCCACCATCCACTCAACCCGCCGTTTCCGCCGTGGTTTTCCATTGGCATCGGTAACGGTGGCAATTAGGACATGTTGCGTTCGGACCGGACTAATTTTCTGCAAAGGACGGACAATAAGATTAACAGCGTTCGGATCAAAGTTAGACCAATAGCCGAAACCGTGTGGTTTAGCGTGAGTGGGAATTATATCTCCGGTTGGCAGGAAGAAGGGAAATTTACTGGGGTTTTGCGAAAGACCGAAGCAACCCGTCAAGGACAAGATTCCCCCGGTTATCAAAAGCAGTCGAATTGTTCGCCAAGCGAACCACCCCATTAGCGCATTCTCCCCACCTTTTCTTCTGTTTAAAGACAGAACTTTTCCTTCTTAAGGAGGGGTGTATATACGGCTTGAAGTAACTTTTACAAGTGGAATTTGTTTTGAAGAGGTGTCAGGGTTCATCTTACTTATCGGCAGTTCGCGGCATTCTGCTTTAGCTCTGCTGGCCGGGAGACAGGACTGGAATGGTACATCATGATTTTTCATTCGGAAAAGCAGTTCTATTTTCTTATGCTGAATATCTCCAGGTGAAAATCATGTGAGAAGAATAACATGACGCTAAACAGATATAATTTACCATTGGCGGTTTTACTAATCTCGTTAATCCTTCCTAATTGGACAGGGG